>CAJXGZ010000170.1 GCA_913053795.1 uncultured Rhodospirillales bacterium
AGTCCAAAACGCCGCCAAACGCTTGGAAACAAGTAGAATCAACGCCGTGCGCCATGTCCACAAAATTAAACCGGACAGTAGCGGGTCAAGTCCGGGGGTGACGAAGGGAAGCGGCTCTGCCCTCTGATTTTTGACCTCTGATCTCTGCCCTCCGTCCTTAGCCGCCGCCGGGGTCGAGGGGGTCGTCGAGGAGGTCGCTGGTTTCTTCTTCCGCCTCTTCCGGCTCCGCGGCGTCGGCGTATTCGCGGTGGATGTCGATGGCGGCGCGGGAATCCAGCAGGCCCGCCGCCTTCAAATCGGCGACGCCGGGAAGGTCGCCGGCGCTTTCCAGGCCGAAGTGATCGAGGAAGCCGTCGGTGACGCCCCAGGTCATCGGGCGGCCCGGGGTCTTGCGCCGCCCGCGGGGGCGGATCCAGCCCGCCTCAAGCAGCACGTCGAGGGTTCCCTTGCTGACGCCGACGCCGCGGATATCCTCGATCTCGGCGCGGGTCACCGGCTGATGATAGGCGATGATCGCCAGGGTCTCCACCGTCGCCCGGCCCAACTTGCGCTTGACCTCCGGCGCCATGCTGAGCTGCTGGCCGAGATCAGGCGCGGTGCGGAAGGCCCAGGCCTTGCCGGCTTTGTCGAGATGGACCCCGCGCTCGGCGTAATGGCTTTTCAATGCGCTGAGCAGCGCCTTCAGATCGGCGTCCTCGGGCAGGCGGTTGGCGAGCGCCTTCTCCGGCAAGGGGGCGTCGGTGGCGAACAATACCGCCTCCAGAAGCCGCAAGTGCTGTTTATTCAGTTTGCTCATCGCTTACCGTCTCTCAAGGCGCACACGTAGATGGGGGCGAAGACGCCGTCCTGGCGAATTCTGATCTTGCCCGAGCGCGCCATCTCAAGGCTGGCGGCGAAGGTGGAGGCAAGGGCGGAGCGGGACTTCAAGCCGTCCTCCAGGCCGGGCGGCAAAAAGCGCGACAGGCTCGCCCAGTCGGGCGTGTTGCCGAGCAGCCCATGAAGCCGCTCAAGGGCCTCTTCGACGGTGTACAGCGTCCACGGCTTAATATGCAGCGTCGCGCCGCCTTCCTTGCGGCGCTTGATGTCGCCATAGGCTTTCAGCAGATCGAACAGGGTGACGTCGTAGACCGTCTCGCCGGAAAAGGCGAATTTTTCCGGCTCTCCCCTGGGGAAGAAATCAACGCCCAGACGGTCCCGCGCCAAGAGGCGGGCGCCGGCCTCCTGCATGGCTTCCAGGCGTTGCAATTGAAAAGCAAGCGCGGCGGCCATTTCCTCGCCGCTGGGTTCGTCCTCAGCCCCCATGTCCGGCAGCAACAGGCGCGACTTGAGGTAAGCCAGCCACGCCGCCATCACCAGGTAATCGGCGGCCAGCTCAAGATTGACGCGGCTGGCCTCGGAGACGAAAGCAAGATACTGATCCGCCAGTTGTAGAATGGAGATTTGCGTGAGGTCCACCTTCTGCTCGCGCGACAGCGTCAACAGCACGTCGATGGGTCCCTCGAAGCCGTCAATGTCGATGACGAACGGCGATGCGGCGGGGGCCTTCGCTTGTTCCTCGAAATCGTCCGTGTTTTCCATCACTTGATCCCGAACAGGGTGAAAACGGCGTCGCTTAAAAACTCGGCCGGGGCGCCGATAAGCCACCAGAATACATTCAACTCAAGCCCGAGGCGGGCGCCGATCCACGGCACAATAAAGATAGCGCCGAGGATAATGAAGAAACCGGCTCTCTCCAGCCGCGCCAGCCTCATCCCCAGAGCCCGCGGCAACAGCCCGACGGCGATGCGCCCGCCGTCCAGCGGCGGTATGGGCAACAGATTAAAAACGCAAAGAAGCATGTTGATCCAGACCGAATTATACAAGTTATGGCCGACCCACTGCTGGAGGTCTCCGGAAAGAAAAGGAAGCGCATGGAACAACGCCGCGGAAAACGCCGCCAGCAGCAAATTGGTTCCCGGCCCGGCGAAAGCCACCAGCACCATGTCGCGGCGCGGCTTATGGAGCCTGCCGAAATTCACGGGAACCGGCTTGGCGAAACCGAACATGATCTTGCCGCCCGACAGATATAAAAGCCCGGCGGGCAACAAAACGGTGCCGAAGAAATCGATGTGCCGGAGGGGATTGAAGCTCACCCGGCCCATCACATAGGCGGTGTCGTCGCCGAGGCGCCACGCCGCCCAGCCGTGGGCCGCCTCGTGCAGGGTGACGGCGAGAAGAATGGGGATCACCCACACCGAGGCGGCGAGCAGGATGCTGTTCGCGTCCATTATAACAGGGCTTCCAGGCGGGCTTGGGCCGCCTCAACGTCCAACGGCTCCGGCTGACGCCGCATGGCTTCGGCGTTTTCCAGACGCCTGACGGCCTCAAAGCTCAACGGCGCGCAGGCGGACGCCACCGCCGTCATCTCCGTCATCTTGCCGTTGCAATGAAGAACGGCGTCACAGCCCGCCCTGAGCGACATATCCGTCCGCACGCCCATGTCGCCATAAAGGGCCCTCATGGATAAATCGTCGGTAATCAGGAAGCCATCAAAACCGATGGAGCCGCGAATCACCCCGCCAATCACCGCGGCCGAGGTGGTGGCGGGAAGAATGGCGTCAATGGCGGGGTAGACCACATGAGCCGTCATCGCCCAAGGCATGGCGTTCAGGGCCCTGAAAGGCGCGAAATCGATGTTCCTGAGATCCATGGGCATGGGCTCCACCATGGGCAAGGTCTTGTGGCTATCGACGGTGGCGCGCCCGTGTCCGGGAATATGCTTGATCACCGGCAGCACCCCGCCGTCGAACAAGCCCTCGCACACCGCCCGGCCAAGGGTCGCCACCATCTCCGGCGTATCGCCATAGGCGCGGTCTCCGATAATGGGATCGGCGCCGGGTTGGGGCACGTCAAGCACCGGCGCGCAGTTTACCGTGACGCCGAGATCATAAAGATCGGCGGCGATCAGCCGGGCGTTCAGGCGGGCGGCCTCAACGGCGCGCGCCTCATCCTCGCGGGCGATCTCGGCGAAGCGCGCGGCGGGCGGACGGGCGCGCCAATGGGGCGGCTTCAGGCGCGCCACGCGTCCGCCCTCTTGATCAATAAGGATGGGCGCGTCGACGCGGTCCACGCAGCCGCGCAACTCCGCCGTCAAACGGCGCGTCTGATCGGGATCCTCGCAATTGCGGGCGAAAAGGATGAACCCTAAGGGATTGAACTCAGCGAAGAACCGCCGCTCGTCCTCGCTGAGCGCCGGTCCGGAACAGCCGAAAATCGCCGCAAGCGGTTTAGTGGCCTGCATCATCTAACCTCCGGGGTAGACAATCAGGCACCCTACCTTTCTGGCTGACAAACCGTTGCATAATTTGCGCGACGCCCCTTCATTGGCGAGGGGACCGGCGCGCAGACGATAGAAAACGCCCTTGCCGGGTCCCAAATCGACTTTGGTGACAAAAAGCTCAAGCCCTCCAAGCATCTCAAAATGTGCGCCTGACAGACGCTCCCACTCTTTTTGCGCCCGCTCAGGCGTGCGAACGGCGGCCAGTTGAACCATGAAAAAGCCCTTGGAGCCGCCGCTGGTTTTTTTCGCCGAACCTGATTTTTTCGCCGAGAGCGCTTTCTTCTTGGCCAATTCAGCCCCTTTCGGCGGCGGAGGCGGCGACGGGACCTGCTTCGGCGGCTTGATGGAGAGAACATCCTTTTTGGTGGGCACGATGGGGGTGAGAATCTTCGGCGCCATGTTTTTTTGAGCTTTTTTCTTTTTTACAGGCGCTTTTGCAGAGGGCGCTTTTGCAGAGGGCGCTTTTGCAGAGGGCGCTTTTGCAAGAGGCTTCTTGACGACTTTCCGCATGTCCCCAGGCGCGGCGGGCGGCGGCGGCGGAAGCGGGAGTGACTTAGACATGCTGGAACCGGGCGGCGGCGGCGGCGTGGGAGCGGACGCAGGCGGCGGCAACGGCGTTTCAGGAGGCGGCAACAGGCGCTCAACCTGGGCGCCGCCGCTGACGCCTTCCATTTGCTCGTAGACTTTTTTGTCGCGGTCCGGCACTTCCATGCCGCCGGGCTTGTCGGGCCGCACCTTGATCGGTCCCCCCTCGGCCTTGATAATGGGAACGCCATCCCCGCCCACAAAACCGTCGGGCAAGCGTCCATCCATAAAAAACCAGACGGCGCCAACCGTCAGCAGAACCAGAACCGTCAACAGGCGGCCCCGCCGGCTTTTCTGCTTGGGAGCCTCCGGCACGGGCTCGAAGGCCAACGCCTCGGAGACGTTCGGGATGATCGGCTCGTCCGAAAAGCCATTTTCTTTTGTCAACGCAACTCCTCCAGCGGGGTGATTCCGATAACCTTCAGTCCAGAGGCGATCACCTGGGCCGCCCCCTTGACGAGCGCAAGCCGCGCCCGGGTAAGCGCTTGATCGTCCTCAATAATAAAACGCAGACCGGCGTTGTCATTTCCCTTATTCCAAAGCGCATGGAAGCTCGCGGCCAAATCGCTGAGATAATAAGCGACCCGATGAGGTTCGTGCGCCAAGGCGGCGTTTTCCACCACCCTGGGCCAAGCCGCAATGATCTTGATCAAAGCAAGCTCGCCGGGATCGGTCAAGCGTAGAAATTCAGCCTTGGCCAATGCGGCGGGCTCCATCTCTGCTTCTCCCAATATCGGCGCGGCGTGACGGGCGGCGGAGCAGGCGCGGGCATGTGCGTAATGAACGTAAAAAACCGGATTCTCGCGGGACTGCTCCACAGCCTTGACCAGATCAAAGTCCAGGTGGGCGTCGTTCTTGCGGGTCAGCATGATAAAGCGCACCACATCGCGGCCCACTTTGCCGATCACCTCGCGCAAGGTGACGAAGGAACCGGACCTTTTCGACATCTTCACCGGCGCCCCGTCCTCCAACAGATTGACCATCTGGCACAGCTTGACGTCAAGGTCGCCTTCGCCCCCTGTCAACGCCTTGACGGCGGCCTGCATGCGCTTGACGTAGCCGCCGTGATCAGCCCCCCAAACATCGATCATGGACTTGAAGCCGCGCCGGTATTTATTCCGGTGGTAGGCGATGTCGGTGGCGAAATAGGTCCACGAACCGTCTGATTTCTTCAAGGGCCGGTCCACGCCGCAACCAAAATCGGTGGCCTTGAACAGGGTTTGCCGGCGCGGTTCCCAGTCGTCGGGTTTTCTGCCCTTCGGTGGTTCGAGAACACCTTCATAGATCAGACCGCGCCGGCTCAGGCTTTCCATGGCGATCTTGACGCCGCCACGGGCGACCAGTTGCCGCTCCGAGGTAAAAACATCATGCTTGACCCCAAGTGCCGCGAGATCGCTGCGAATCAGCGCCATCATCGCGTCAATGGCGAACAGTGAAAAAGGCTCCATCCAGTCTTGTTCGGGCGTGTCTTTCCATTTATCGCCATC
>CAJXGZ010000171.1 GCA_913053795.1 uncultured Rhodospirillales bacterium
TCCACCCCAGGGCATTTCCACTGGATCTTTCAGAATGCTCGCTCCGGCGTCTTTGACAATGCCCATAAAATGATCGACTTCATCATGGGAGCGCGTGTTATAGGCCAGTGTGATACCGCCCGGTTCGGGTGTAACGTCGGTCATTCCGCTGTCCTTGCTTAAATTGGTCTGGCCGTATAATCCGAATATCATGCCGCCCATATCGAAAAATACCACCTCATCCATGCTGGCGCCGGAAGCCGTCCAGCCGAGTCTTTCATAAAAAGCCCTGGCGGCGGCCAAGGCGGCCAAGCAAGAGGCGACGCGCGAGGCGGACGCGGCGATGGTCAAAAAAGACAAGGCCGAAGCCGGCCGCAAACGGGCCTCCCGCATGCAAAAAGACTTAGAGGCCGAAAACGCCAAGGCCCAAAAGGCGCTGCTCGAGGCGTCGGCGCGGGCCAGCGACGCCGGAAAGAAGAAAGGGGAGATGGAGGAGCAACTAGCCAATCTTCCCTTCTCCGCCCTGGACTTGGTGTTCGTCATGGACGCCACAGGAAGCATGAGCGAAGAAATCCGGGACGTGCAGCAAAACCTCATCAGCATCGTCCGCATCCTGCACCGCCTGGCGTCCTCCCTGAACGTGGGATTCGTCGCATTCAAGGACCGGCAGGACCGCTACCTGACGAAGGTTTTCCCCTTAAGCCCCATGGAAGGCGTCAACCTGAGCAAAATTCAGACTTTCGTCGAATCCCTTGTCGCCAAAGGCGGCGGCGACGTTCCCGAGCCGGTGGGCGCGGCCCTCCGGGAGGCGGTCAACATGCCGTGGCGCGACGACGTTCGCGGGCGTATAGTCGTCATCGGCGACGCCCCGTCCCACGCCAACGATTGGAACGACGCCTTGAACTTGGCCGCCGGCTTCATCGCCAAGGCGCCCAGTGGCGGCAAGGGGGGCGGCAAACAACGCGCGGTGTCCACCATCTACACCGGACGGCCCGGCGCCTTCATCGGGGAAAAATTTAAGGGCCGGGATTTTTATAAACAACTGGCGGCGGCGGGCCAGGGCGACTTCGTCACCCACCGCGGCAGAATGATCGAAAGCGTGATGCTGTCGGTGATCGAATCATCGGCGGCGCAACAGGAGGCGAAATGACGGCAACGCCCGCCAAGGACATTGAAGCCGGATGGATATTGGAAAGTCCTAACGGCGGAAATAAAGCGACTCGTTTGGTGTTCGGCGAGACCCGGCTGAGACGGGCCGTCCCCGGACTGACCATTGGCCGCCACCCCGCTCTCTGCGACCTGATTTTGGACGAAGAGTCCGTTTCCAAGCGCCATGTCCGCATCTCGCAAACCGCGGAGGGGCTGTTCGTGGAGGATTTGAACTCCCTCAACGGCGCCTTGCTGGACAATGTGGAGCTAAAGCCTTTCCGCCTGACCCCCATCAGCGAGGGCCAGACCTTGACGGTGGGGCGGGTAAACCTGCCCTTCAACCGCCTGTCGGATAGGCTCTAATACCAAGGAGCAGTGATAATTCCGTGAAGCGCCGGGACAGAACACAATCCATTTTCAGCCTTTCCGCCTTGGACGTGCTGGCCACGGCCATGGGCGCTTTCGTGCTGCTGGTGGTGGTCTTGATGCCTTATTACAGAATGAACTTTGAGGCCCGGGCCGAAATCCAGGAAACCCAAGCCGCCGCCGAGCAATCGGAAGCTGAAGCCCTGAACCAGCGCAAAATCACCGCAAAATACGCCGCCGCCGCCGCCAAGGCCCTGGCCGAGGCGGAAACGTTGGCCAAGAAGGCGGGCGAAGCGCGCGCCGCCGCCGCCAGCCTGCGCCAGGAAGCGGACGCCGCCGACGGCCGGGCCGGCCGCGATGCGCGCCTGATCTCCCAAATGAAGGAGATTATGGATAAAAAGGTGATCAAGGAGCTGGATTTGATTTTCGTGATGGACGCCACCGCAAGCATGACCGAGGCCTTGCAGGACTTGGCCTTGTCCCTGTCGGGGATCGTCCGCATCCTGGAGCGCCTGGTGCCGTCCTTGCGCATCGGCTTCGTCGCCTACCGCGATTACGACATCCCCGGCAGTTGGACCACCAAGCCGCTTCCGCTTCTCTACACCAGCCGCAACCTTCAAGATATCCTGAATTTCGCCAAAAGCCTCCGCGTCGCAAGGCCCGGCGCAACCGTCGAGGAAGCCGTCTTCCGGGGACTTCGCCGGGCGCTGGGCATGAACCTGCGCCCCAGCGCCAAGCAAACGGTTATCGTCATCGGCGACGCCCGCGCCCATTTGAGCAATGAAATGCAAGCCCTCGACCTGGCCCGGCGCTTCACCCAAAGCGGCCCCCGGCGGAGCGTTTCCACCACCTACGTGGAGACCACGCCGTCACGGCTCTACGGCCAGGGAGACAGGGACTTCTTCATCCGTCTGGCGCGCGCCGGCGGCGGCTCCTACAGCGGCCACAGGGGGCAGCTAACCGAGAACATCCTGCTCTCCATCCTCGGCGATTAAAGACCCCTTTGAGGGCGTGTCTGGCTAAATTAAAGGGGTCAGGCCCCTTTAATTTTTATGGCCTAAATTAAAGGGGCCTGACCCCTTTAATTTTTAAAAAACTAATTTGTGCGGGATTGACAAAATACACAACTCAAGCATTTTTCTATTCATACGAAGTTGAAAACAACGCTCTTTTAAAAATGAGGATATGTTGAAAAAGACAATCATCCTGTTTTTGAGTGTATGTGTCGCCCTTTTTGTATTTGGGCGGAAACCCGCGTTTACGGCGGAGGATGAAAGCACTTTCCGGAACGAGTGGTACGGCATTGAGTTTTCACTGCCTGCGCCGCGCTGGCGGCTTACCGACTTGCCGGAAGAAAACACATCGTGCATATGCTTAATAGCTATAGTGAAGGTGAAGGATATATCACCGTTGAAGAGTCGGAAAAAGAAGTAGTTATCAAGTCGGGCGAGAAGGTGCGCGTTGAGTACAAAACATTATCAATTAACAATAACACCAGAGAGGTGGCGTTTGTCTACTTTTCGCACAAGGATCACTACTCTTATGACCGCTTCTTTCACTTTTTCATCTACAACTATAATTGGCAGGCGGATGTTAAAGACTTCGTTGAAAAAAACGCTTCTCCCCGGACTTGCGCTGTTTTAAAGGGGACTTCTTCATCCGTCTGGCGCGCGCCGGCGGCGGCTCCTACAGCGGCCACAGGGGGCAGCTAACCGAGAACATCCTGCTCTCCATCCTCGGCGACTGAAACCCCTTTGAGGGCGTGACGAACGACTTTCTTCATGACCGTCGGCAGGGCGTGGTCCGAGAGCTTGTCGAGCGGGCTCCAGACGCCTTCCGCCTCGGGCGTCCCGCCGCTTCGCCCCGAAACAACCGTCAACTTCAGATGAAAGTGGGTGAAGGCGTGCCGGATGGTCCCCTCAAGAGGCCGCCATTGGGCCGTCAACGGCGCTTGGCGCAGCGCCTCTTTCAGCCCCCAGGCGCGTTCGCGCCAGTCGGTTGAGGGCATTTCCATCATGCCGCCGAGCAACCCCTTTTCGGCGCGGCGGCGCAACAAAACCCGGCCATCGGCGCTTTGCGCCCAGAAAACAACGCCGTAGCGGGTCGGCTTTTTCTTCTTCGCCGGTTTGCGGGGAAAGGCGTCCGCCTCGCCCGTGGCCCTAACGGCGCAAGTTCCGTTCCAGGGGCAAGCCCTACAATCGGGTTGGCCGGGTGCGCACACGACAGCCCCCAAATCCATCATCGCCTGCACGAAATCTCCGGGCCGTTCCTCCGGAACAAGTGGTTCGAGAGCCTTCGAGACCTCGGTGCGCAGTCTAGGCAAAGGCGTTTCAAGCCGCATCAGCCGTGAGATGACGCGCAAGATGTTGCCATCGACAGGCGCGGTCCGGCGGTTAAATGCGATGGCGGCAATCGCCGCCGCCGTATAGGGACCAACGCCGGGGAGTTTCAACAGCTCTTCTTCGCCGCCGGGAAAGAAGCCGTCATGATCGCGGACGACGGCCTTTGCGCATTTGTGCAGGTTGCGCGCCCGCGCGTAATAGCCGAGCCCCTGCCAAGCGTGCAGAACCTCATCCAGTTCAGCCGCCGCCAATGCCCGCAACGTCGGCCAACGGCGAACGAACTCCTCAAAATAAGGAATGACCGTGACCACCGTGGTCTGTTGCAGCATGATCTCGCTCAGCCACACCCGGTAGGGATCGGGCGCCTCGCCGGGCCGGGCCCGCCACGGCAATGAGCGGCGGCTCTTGCCGTACCAAGAGAGCAGCATGCGCGCCGGATCGCCGGAAAGTTTCGTCATGATATCGCCTTGTTCCGCATTTACAGTCACCTTACCATAGGGGCCGAAGTCATGAACTTAAGGGTTCCAACCAGATGAGCCTGAAAAAACGCGGGCGCGGCGGCGGACCACGCGCCCTGGCCGCCGCGGCGGCGCGGATCACCAAGCCTATTTTCGGCAAGCGCGGCTTCGCCGAGGGCGCCATCCTCAACGACTGGGAGACCATCATCGGCCCGCAACTGGCGGCCCACAGCTCGCCCGAGAGAATCGTCTTCAGGCAGGGCGAACGCCAAGGCGGAACCCTCCATTTGCTGATCGACAGCGGCAGTCTGGCCGTCGAGCTTCAACATCTGGAGCCCATGCTCATCGAGCGCATCAACGGCTTCTTCGGCTATGGGGCGGTGGCCCATGTGAAGATCGTTCAAGGGGTGATTCCCCCGCCCTCCCAAGACGCGCCCGTTTCCCCTGAGACGCCGCGCCGCTCCCTTGACGCCGCCGAGGAAAAGGACCTGATCCGCCATCTCGCCAACGTCGACGATCCTGAATTGCGCGCCGCCTTGGAAAAACTGGGCAGGTCGGTGATGAGAGCCCGTCCGGGGCGTTCTTGATGTTATCCACAAATTGCCCACAAACTCCGCTCAAAGGGCGCTTGCGGCGTCTCTTGGACAATTCTATATTCACCTACATATTGTGTCATAGGAGGTCGTTTTGGCCAGATTTGCACTAGGTTTAGCGTTATTCGTTTTCTTGGCGGCGAATCATCCGGCGGCCGCGGAGAACGCCTCCCTTGAGGAAGCCAAGGCGGAAATGGTCCTGGGCTCAGCCGATGCGCCGGTCACCATGATCGAGTACTCGTCCCTAAGCTGCCCCCATTGCGCCTCGTTTCACCGCGATACATTGCCCAAGATCAAGAAAACCTACATCGACGCCGGCAAGGTGAAGCTGGTCTACCGCGATTTCCCCCTTGATAGCCTGGCCTTGGCCGGGGCGATGATCGCGCGCTGCGCCGGCAAGGAGAAATATTTCGGACTCATCGAAGTCTTGTTCCGCAGCCAGCAAACATGGACGCGCGCGCAAAATCCCAAGCTGGAGTTGGAGCGG
>CAJXGZ010000172.1 GCA_913053795.1 uncultured Rhodospirillales bacterium
ATTCGCCGAGCTTTGAAATGCAGTTGCCGAGCGTCATTTCCCTCAAGCAATACGTTCCCCAGTCCCGCGAGCCGGCCTTCACCCGCTTCAACGTCTTTTTGCGCGACCGCTTCGCCTGCCAGTACTGCGGGCATGGCTTCCCGGTCGAAAATCTGTCCTTCGATCATGTGGTTCCGCGGTCGCGCGGCGGGCGGACGCTGTGGGATAACGTGGTCGCGGCTTGCGAGCCTTGCAACCTGCGCAAGGGCCACAAACTGCCTCGTGAGACGGGGGTTTTTCCGCTCCGCGCCCCCCACCGGCCGAGCAATTTCGAACTCCAGGAAAACGGCCGCGCCTTCCCGCCCAACTTTCTCCATGAAAGCTGGCGCGATTTTCTGTACTGGGATACCGAACTGGAAATGTAGTTGCGCGTTTGACATCAAGCCGTTGAGGCGTATACTCCGCCGCCTTATTCCCGAGAAAGCGGGTTTGTTATGAACCCCGTCCTTAAACCAAGGAACTATCGGGACAACAAATAAATAATGAGCGACTTAAATCATGTCTAAACGCGTGAAGTCAAAGTACAAGATTAACCGCCGCTTCGGGGAAAACCTCTGGGGCCGCCCCAAAAGCCCGGTCAACATCCGCGACTACCGCCCCGGCGAGCACGGCCAGCGCCGCCGCAAGGCTTCCGATTACGGCTTGCAGCTTGCGGCCAAGCAAAAGCTGAAGGGCTATTACGGGAATATCTCCGAGCGCCAGTTCCGCCGCTATTACTTCGAGGCCACGCGCCGCCGAGGCGACACCTCGGAAAATCTTATCGGCCTTCTTGAGCGCCGCTTGGACGCCGTCGTCTACCGCATGAAATTCGTGCCCACGGTTTTCGCCTCGCGCCAGTTCATAAACCACGGCCATATCAAGGTGAACGGCAAGCGGGTCAACATCCCGTCCTACTTGGTCAAGGAAAGCGACGTTATCGAGATCAGGGAAAAATCCCGCGATATGAACCTGGTGCTGGACGCCATCGAGTCGGCGGAAAGGGATTTGCCGACCTATGTGGAAGTGAACGTCAAAAAAAGACAGGGAAAATTCCTGCAAACGCCCAAACTGGCGGACGTTCCCTACCCGGTGATCATGGAGCCCAATCTGGTGATCGAGTTCTATTCGCGTTAATCACCTTCGAGTCGACATCAAATGGGGAATGTCTGTATATATCAGCTCTTTATAGCGGATTGCTTTGTACAGAAGTTCAGTTCGCTAGAATTCGCGCAAGAGGAGGCTCTTGCACGACGCAGAACTAATGAAGCGTTGCGAATTGAGTTTCATAATACCCCGGCCCCAAGTTGCATATGGCGCTTTGATGACGATGTGGAGGCTTGGGTGAAGGGGAACGCGTGAACGCGTTGCGATTATAGGGCCACCTCAGGGTTCCAAGGGCCTTCGGCCTTTGGCGGGGGATTATAAGGGGGCGAGGCGTGAGAGAGCGCAAGGTTAAGCATGAAGCGCCTTAATCGCCATCTCCGGGGCTTTGTCGATTATGTGTAGAAGAGCCATTGCCGGACCTTTTGGCTTGCGCCGCCCCTGCTCCCAATTTTGCAGGGTTGCAACGGGAATCATAAATACGGTGGCGAATTTGGACTGGGAAAGACCGGTTTTTTCACGGACCTTCTTAACGTCCACGACCTCGATCTTGCGGACCTTGGCGTTGGCGGCGTCGCCCCCGGCGTAAGTGAGCGCGTCCTCCAATCCGGCCATGATGTTTTTGGTTACGGTGACAGTTTACTTTTCGGTTAGGTTACGGTGACAGTTTACTTTTCTTCCCGTCAGCCCCCTTCCGGTTACCATTACGGTGCCATTACGGTCATTACGGTGACAGTTTACTTTTCTTCTCGTCAGTCCCTTTCGCTTGCGTCCCTCTCTTGCCAGAGTAAAGTAAACTGTCACCGTAACACCACCGTAACACACCGTAACATCACCGTAACACGAATGCCTTGCTCATTGTCATGCTCCACAAGTTTTGCGGATGGTTTTGGCTCGTGCGGTAAAGTTTGCTGTTTCAACGACGGTTACCAGCTTTGACATAAGAAGATCATACGTCATTGGCGTACAATGTAATAACGGTTGCGCGGTTACGGTAGCCATGGAGCCCAATCCGGCAGTCGAGTTCTATTCCCGTTAATCGGGTTCCTTGCGATGACGGCGTTAATCGTCCGGAAAAGATAGGACAGGAAATACCCCAGCGCGAAGGGGATGAAAACACGGAGCGTGGTCATGGCCTATATCACGCCCGCACTCTTAATTAATCCCTCCTGGAAGATGAATCGGCTTGTCCGCCGCGAGACGTTTTCGCCAGGGCGCGGGTTACGGCGTCGGGCTCGTTGGCGATAACCTTCAGAAGAACCCTTGCCGATCCTCTCGGCTCTCTATGCCGCTGCTCCCAATTGGCGACCGTATCAATGCTGAAGCCGTATCGGGCCGCGAATTCCCGTTGAGTCAATCCGAGGCGGCGGCGCAACGCCGCAACATCGCCTGACAGATCGCCCGGAATGACCCTTCTGGCGCGGGCGAGTTCCTCCTCCGTGAAAATCGGCGCCGTATCTTCGTCCTCGGCGATCTGCCTCTTAATGTCTTCGTTGGTTGCCGCATCGGCTTTCGTCCAGTCAAACTTGGCCTGATCAACATCAGCCCGGGAACGTACGGTCGTATTCATCTGCTTCTTTCCTGTTGGCTTTTCTAAGGCTGATGATTCGTCTGTTTCCGCCACGCCATGTGTATACACAGACCAGAACGCGGCCGGAAACAACGCCAAGAGCCTTAATCCGTGTTTCGCCGTAATCCTGCCTGTCGTCCGAAACTTCAAGGCAGGGGCCATCGAACATGGGAACCGCGAATTCGAATGGCAGTCCGCGTTTCCTGGCGTTGCGGACGCTTTTGTCCTCATCCCATTCGAATTTCATTTAATCATTATATACGTCATTGACGCATACGTCAATGACGGCGCTAATCATTATTCCGATTTCAAAGCAAATTCTTGTTCTTGAATGAAAAAGTCCCGCCCTTGGCGACGATAATATGATCGTGCAGGGTAATGCCCAAATTCTTTCCCGCTTCCTTGACCTTCCTGGTCATTTCGATATCGGCGGTGGAAGGGGTCATGTCGCCGCTGGGATGATTGTGGACCATGATGATGGCGGTGGCGCCCAACTCCAGCGCCCGCTTGACCACTTCCCGGGGGTAGACGGGGGTATGGTCCACGGTTCCTTTCTGTTGGGCCTCGTCGGCGATGATGTAGTTCTTGGGATTGAGATAGAGAATGCGGAATTGCTCGATCTTGCCGTACGCCAGATTGGCGTAACAGTAGTCCATCAGCGCCTGCCAATTGCCGACGAATTCCTTCTGTTTCAGTTCCTCCAGCTTGAAGCGCAAGGCGGCGGCGCGGACCATTTTCAGGGCGATGACGGCGATCTCTCCCATGCCCTTGACTTCCGCCAGCTCCTCCGGCTCGGCGCTGATGACTGCGGAGAAGGTTCCGAATTTATCGATCAGCGCCTTGGCCAGCGGCTTCACGTCGCGGCGCGGAATGGCGGAAAAAAGAAGCAGTTCAAGCAGTTCGTAATCGGGCAGGACGTCGGCCCCGCCCTTCATGAACCTCTCGCGCAGACGCTGGCGATGGCGGGTGTAGTGGGGCTCCTTTTTTTCCGGCTTTCCGTTCATTAGACGTCGTAGGGCGGCTGGTGAAGGCCGGCGGGAGAGAGGGTGAACACCTCGTAGCCGTCTTGGGTGACGCCGATGGCGTGTTCGAACTGGGCCGAGAGCGAGCGGTCCTTGGTCACCGCCGTCCATCCGTCCTTGAGCACCTTCACGTCGAAGCGTCCGGCGTTGATCATGGGCTCGATGGTGAAAAACATGCCTTCGAGCAAAACAACGCCTTTGCCGGCTTCGCCGAAATGCATAACGTTGGGCGGTTCGTGGAAAACGCGTCCCAACCCATGGCCGCAGAAATCGCGCACCACCGAGAAACGATTGGCTTCAACAAAGCTCTGGATGGCGCAGCCGATGTCTCCGACCGTGGCCCCCGGCTTGATCGCCTCGATCCCCCGCCACAACGCTTGGAAGGTGACGTCCACCAGGCGGCGCGCCTTAACGCCCACATCGCCCACATAAAACATGCGGCTGGTGTCGCCGTGCCATTCGCCAAGGATGGTGGTGACGTCGATATTGACGATATCGCCGTTTTGCAGCTTTTTCTCTCCGGGAATGCCGTGACAAACGACGTGGTTGATGGAGGTGCAGATGGATTTCGGGAACCCCCGGTAATTCAGAGGCGCCGGGCTCGCGCCATGGGTAACGATGAAGTCGTGGATCAGGCTGTCCAGCTTTTCCGTGGCCGTCCCGGGCTTGACGTAAGGCGCGATGAAATCCAGGGATTCGGCGGCCAGCCGCCCGGCCTTGCGCATGCCCTCGAAATCCCCGGGCTTGTGAATGGTGATGTTACGCTCTTGAACGGGCGTGTAATGGGCGCTGATGTCGTTCATATATATTTTCTATTCACTAAACAGACTCTAGCGGCACGGATTTCGTCACGCGAATTTCCTCCAGGGACATATTGCATTCATAGCATACAATCTCCACACCGGCTTTTTTTGCTTTGCTCAAGGTCTCGGCGTAGACCGGATCAATATCCTTGGCAATGGAAAATCCGGCGCCGTCTTGCCGTTGAACCAAGTAAACCATGACCGCGCGATGGCCTTGCGCCGCCATTTCGGAGAGCTCAACCAAGTGCTTGGCGCCCCGGACGGTGACGGCGTCGGGAAACTGAACGGCGCCGCCGCGTTTCAAGGTTACGCTTTTCACTTCAACGTAACATGTGGAGAGGCGGGCGCCGTCCAGCAACAGGTCTATGCGGGAATTCCGGCCGTATTTAACTTCGCGGCGGATGGCGCCATACCCTGCAAGCTCGCGGATAGTCCCGTTTCGCACCGCTTCCTCCACCAGTCCATTGGGCCGCGAGGTGTTGACGCCGACCAAATTTCCATCAACCCGGATCATCTCCCAGGTGTAGCGCAGTTTGCGCTTGGGGTTGTGGGCGGGAGAGAGCCAGACTTCCGAGCCCGGTTCTTTAAGTCCCATCATGGACCCGGAGTTGGCGCAATGGGCGGTGACGGTCTCGCCGCTCTCCAGCTCCACATCGGCCATGAAGCGTTTGTAGCGCTTGATCAGGCGGCCGCCGATCAAGGGGTCGGTAAATTTCATGAACCGGCCCCGGGCGCCCAGGCAGTAAGGGTGATGATCTCGAAGGTGGCGGGAACGCGCCCATGCG
>CAJXGZ010000173.1 GCA_913053795.1 uncultured Rhodospirillales bacterium
CAACGCTGTCCGATCGATCCAGGCAGAGGTTGCCACGGCAAAGGCCGCCCCCGGGTTCTCGGGAGAGGTCGATGACGACCTCTACATCAAGACTATTGCAACGTACGTGAAGCGGATCACCAAGTCGCGTGCCGAATACCAGGCGCTCGGCGAGCGGGGCGCCGATCAGGCTGCCATGCTGACGTTCGAGATCGACTACCTCGACAAGTTCCTGCCCAAGACCCTCGACGAGGATGGCACGAGGGCGCTGGTTTCGGCGACCATCGCTGACCTCGGGGCCGACGCAGACACCCCGGCAGGCAAGGTGATCGGTGCCGTCATGCGCTCAGGCGAATCCCTCGACGGAGCCCTGGTCAACCGCATCGTCCGAGAACAACTGGGATAAGACAGCTATCAGCCGTCAGCCGTCAGCCAACAGCCGTCAGCCAACAGCTAGGCGGCCGTGCGCTTGTCGGCGAAACTCTTTATCACGTTGCAAACGTACTGCATCTCGGTACGACAGTCAATAAGAAACCGTACCGTTGATCGCTACGCATGAAAATGGGGGGCGCCCATTAGGCCTCCGCGCTTTTAAGTTTCAGTATGCGTAAAAGACGCATTGTCCCTTGACGGGGACGACGAAATCAAACTGCGCGGCCATGATGGGAAGGGTTTTCGCCAAGTTGCGGATGGGCGCCTCGGACCCGTCCTCGAACGCGACCATGGCCAGAAACTGATCAAAAACATTGCGGTATCTGCGGGCGCAAAATTCGATGACGGCGTCGTCACTACCGTTAACGCAGCACGCCACGTAGGCGACCAGAATATCATTCTCGTGGGGAAACAGAACGTAGCCGGATATGGGCTGCAAATAATAATCGTCCGAGTGGCCCGCATCGGGAAAATTAATGTACCGGCATGGGCTATAGGACTCATAGGACGCGCCCCGGCGCCGCCATGAGACCCGCATGAACGTCTCGCGGATGGCGAGAGAACCGCTGCGCAATCCCTTCAGAACGTCATCAGTTGAAAGAACCTTGATGGGACGCTTGGCGCACGACACCCGGCTTTCGGAGTGGGTGATTTCCGTTGCTTCCGGCACGCAGACGCGCGCCGTGTTGGGGGTGGACTGATTTTTTTCGTGCTCGACATATGAGATTTCGTTGGTCGACAACTGGAGGGTCTTGCGGTTATCGGCGAAGGTCAAAAACTCAATAATATTGTCTTTTTGAAATATTGATTTTTCGCCGCCCGTATTCGAAGATGAAAAAGGAACGTCCTCGGCCCGGCATTCATGGGAAAGATAAAGCATCCTTTCCCCATCTTCATCGCCGATGGATAAAGCCGATTGGATCTCCGTCATCCAGCTATTGGGGGCGCCGACTCCATTGATGATATGGCCGTTTTTCAGATCGGGCGCGGAGGCCGGCGGGTCCGTCATGATGAGGTTAGCTCTTCCATTTCAACGCCCGGCGCACTGTACTAGCCGGCGCACTTTACTAGAATGCCGTTGTTCAGTCGATGGCGTGATGGACCTATAGTTTGCATTCGTATTTTTGAAACCTCGGATCGTGGCCCGCATGGGAAATTTGTTTGAGCGCAACAGGGACGCCTTTAAAAAACATCACCCCCATGTTTGGCGCCTTCTTGAAAATCTTGATCCTTCCTCCCCGCCGGACGTCCAGGGGGGGGGCGCCCAGGGGGATGAGGAGCCGGCGAAGGCGCAGGTAAACGCTTATTTCAAGGCCCCCGACCGGATCGGCTTTTCAACGCCGGAGCATTGCAATCTTTCTCCGGTGTCCCTGGGGCTCTACAAGGACATCACCGCTTACTTCAGGGACTTAGGCTTCAAGGAATGGACGGATTATCCCGATATCGACGTCGGCTACGCTTTCGTCTTCGGCGTCGGCCTCGGCCATCACATCCCGGACCTCGCCGCCAGGAACATTTGCCGCCACTTGGTGCTGATCGAGCCCCGGCCGGCGCTTCTTTTGCGCTCCCTCTCGACAATCGACTGGGCGCGGGCGTTCGACGTCCTCGCCGGCAATCAAACGACGGTCCATTTCCTGATTTCGCCGGATGAAGCTGAAACCGTCAGCGCCATCGACGGCATCATCTCTCATTACGGCGCCACCTTCATCGAGGGGTCTTATTTTTACGTCCACGACCCATCGCCCGAGATCCGGGCGGCGGAGACGTTGCTTCGCGAAAGGATTCAAAATCACTACGCATCCTCGGGATATTTCGAGGACGAGCTGATTATGATCCGGAACTGTTACGCCAGCATGGCGAACCGCGAATTCCGGCTTGTCGGCGGGGCGTCCGGCGCCAAGCTTGAGACGCCGGTCTTTGTTGTCGGCTCGGGGCCGTCCCTGGACAAGGACCTGGCTCATATCAAGAAATGGCGCGGCCGGGCCATCGTCTTTTCCTGCGGCAGCGCCCTTGGCGTCCTGCTCAAGAACGGCGTCCGCCCGGACCTCCACGTGGAGAACGAGAACACGCCGCAACTGGTGAACAATCTCAAGGGCTTCCAGGCGGCGTACGGGCTTGAGGGGATCACCCTTGTGGCGTCGATGACCATCGATCCGAACCTCAAGGGGCTGTTCGGCGCCTGCTGGCTTTTTTTCCGTCCGGTGTTGAGCTCGACCTCCGTCATGGGGGGCGGGGCCGAGCCGGTTGATTTCGCCGAGCCCCTGGTGGCCAACGCCGGTTTCGCGGTTTCCGTGGAGCTGGGTTTTCAAAATATCTATTTTTTTGGCGTTGATTGCGGCTGCCCGCCCGGCGGCGCCCATCACGCCAAGGACGCCGTATATTATGACGCGGGGTATGACAATTGGGCGGAAGGCGAGGGGCTTTCGTTCCTTGAGACGCAATTAAATCGCCAAGCGCCCGGAAATTTCGGCGGAAAAGTCATGACCAGCTGGATCTTCGATTTGTCCCGCCAGAGCTTGGCGGCCTGCCAGCGCGAGAACAAAGTCAATCTGGTTAATTGCAGCGACGGCGCCTTTATCGAGGGGGCCAAGCCGGTTCGATCCGAGGCCCTTGATTTTCCTCCCCCCCGGGAGCGCCCCCCAAAAAGCGGCGCGGAGGTTCTGGCGCAAATCTCCCGCCGCCTTCCCTTGTTTGGGCCGGGGGAGTACCTCAAACAGGTGGATTTCGCTGCTCACGTCCAAGCGTGCGGCGCGTTCGCCGACCTGTTTCCTGCGCTTATCGAGGCGGCGATCAAGGAAGACAGCGGGTTTTGGCAATTCGAACAGCGTCTGGAAAAATTCTGGAGCGATAATTTTTCCGAACTCAAGGGGGTGCTGATGGTGATCGGCGGCTCTTACGCCTCGATGGTGCGGGTTGGCGCCTTCCTTGGAAACCGCGTGGGAGACGAAAAAGAGCGGCTGGCGTTTTTTCGGTTTTTCCTGGAGAAATACCGGGACGCTTGCCTGTTCATGGCCCAAGAGACCAAGAAGCTGTACCTGGAAATCCAAGGATGAGCGGCGGCTACCAGGGAATTTCGGCGCCGTCGAAGTTGAGGAATTTTCCGCTATCGGGAAGCTTCAGTCCGGCGATCACCTTGCGCAAGCCGGCGACGCTTTCGTCGGCGCCGATTCGGCCGTTTTCGCCGCCCAAGCCGGTTCTCACCCAGCCCGGGTTGAGGACCGCCACGGTGACGCCGCGGGGTTTCAAATCGTGGGACAGGCTTTTCATCATCGCGTTCAGCGCCGCCTTCGAGGCGCGGTAGAAGTAAGCGCCGCCCGAGGTGTTGTCGTCGATGGAGCCCATCTTTGAGGTGATGGTCGCCATGGTCTTGAGATTGCTGTCCGCCACGTGACCGGCAAAGCTTTCGCAGACCTTGAGGGGGCCCATGGCGTTGACCTTGAACACATCCTCCCAGGCGCCGTAGTCCATGCCGCCCAAGGACATTGATTTCGGGCCGTAGATTCCAGCATTGTTGATCAGCACATCGATCTTTTCATGATCCAGGGCGTGGGCCAGGGACTCCACTTGCGCGAAGTCGGTGACGTCCAGGGGATGGACCTCCACATTGCATGAAAGCGCCTCCAGTTGGGGGGCCTGTTCGGGGCGGCGGCAGGTGGCGATGACTCGCCAGCCTTCGCTGCTGTATTGACGCGCGAACTCCAGTCCCAGTCCCCGGTTCGACCCGGTAATCAGAACCGTCGGCATCGGCATGCCGGTCCCTTTCTTAAGTTATTCCGCCTTTTACATTATAGAGGGGAACGACGGGTAAATTGGAAAGTCTTAATCAAGGAAGGGTGATTTTCTGAAGTTTGTACGATGTGGGCAGAAAGATTTCCGGCATCTTGATGAAGGCTATTTCGCTGTCTATGCCGATTAATTCTTCAGACAGGACTCCCATGACGACAACGCCGAGGGACGGCGCGAACCAAAGCGTTTTATTCTGTTTTACAAAACCGTTCTCTTCGCCCAGATCTTGCAGGCTTTCTTCTGTTATCACGAATGTTTTAACTGCTCCCATGGGCGTATTGACGGTTTGGGCGCCGGTGACGGCGAATGTCGCTGTTGTCATCACGAAATCGAATTGGTAATTGACCTCAACGGTTTTGCCCACCGCCAGGGGGAACAAGGACCTCAGTTTTTTCTTGTTTTGGGCGTCTATCTTGAGAATAAAGTTTACGAAAAAGCCGTTATATCCCTCGAGAAGAAGCCCTGAATGTTGTTTGAATTTAAGTCCTTTAAGGAGGCTGCTATCAATTCCCTCCCCGGGATTGATTGTTTTTTTGAGGTTGGTTTCAATTTCCTCTCCGTCATCGCTGCTGCTCAGAACCTTATAGTTCCATGTATCGTATTTGACGACGGTCCCTTGAGGGAGAGGCTTGTAGCCGGCGGCCGCTGGTTCCGGAATATTCAATAAAATGAGGAAGAAACTCAAAGCAAGGGCGGCAACAAGGCGTTTCATGGCGCGTCTCCTTCAATTTGCAAAGCGTTAGATGAAGTCAATGATAGAGGAAAAACGCCCTCAGGTCATTAATTCAACGGCCATCGCCGTGGCTTCGCCGCCGCCGATGCAGAGCGCCGCCACGCCTTTTTTAAGTCCGCGGCTTTGAAGCGCGTTGAGCAGGGTGACGACGATGCGGGCGCCCGAGGCGCCGATGGGGTGCCCGAGAGCGCAGGCGCCGCCGAGCGCATTGACCTTTTCATGAGGCAGGGAGAGGTCCTTCATGGCCGCCATGGGGACCACGGCGAAGGCTTCGTTGATCTCGAACAGGCCGGCGTCCGCCATTTCCCAACCGGCTTTCTCCAGAACCTTGGTTATGGCGCCGGCGGGGGCGG
>CAJXGZ010000174.1 GCA_913053795.1 uncultured Rhodospirillales bacterium
TCAGGTCTTGAATTGTGAATTTTTCTCTTTAATTCACAATTCAAGACCTGACCCCCAAGCTTGCAAGCTTGCCGTTGGCGTTGTTCGGGCGTTGTTCGTCTGGGCGTTACCTGTTCATTCCTTCAAGCAATCCCTCGGAAATCTGAAGGTTAATGTTAATCAGTGTGTCGAGGGTTTCCGCAGAAATATCAACCCCATGGTTCATGGTCGTTTCCGCCACGAACTGGCTTAGTTTCGTCAGGTTATCCTTGGTTTCATCCGTCATGCCGCCGCCGTTGCGCGACACCAGCATGCGAATGGCGACCCAGAGCTCCATATTCCTCTCAAGAGCGGACGCAAGCTCACCTTGATTGTTTCGCGATTGATCGAGAATAACCGCGGATTGCGACAGGCTGAACGCCTCCTGCTCAGGCGTGCTCAAGCTCTCCGCGGCAAGACGGCCCTGCCCATTTTCCATCGTTGAATTCCTTTCAGACGAACGCCCCGCAACGCGCACATTATAACAGATGTATGTTTTATTTCGTCAATTTCTTCTTATTTCGCGAATTCAATCAGGAAATTAGAGGAAATTGTTCAAAGAAAGGCTGCGGGCCCGCGCCATCGCCTGGTAGGACGCTTCAAGGGCTCTCTGGTCGTCAAGCATGCGCGTTATGGCCTCGAGGGGGTCGACGTTCTCCACATCGGCGACGCGCTGTTCTAAAAAGCCGATCATTTGCAAATTGCTTGTCTTGGTTAGATCAATGAGAACGCGGTCATAGTAATTGTCCATGGAAAGGGCGCTAATGTTGCTCGTCTTCTCCGTCGCATAGGGCGCGGTTCCCGTGGAGGAGGAGTCAAAGGCCGAGGACAGAAGATAATAGGCGTCATCCACCCGTGACTGGTTGGCGGTTTGGTCAAGGCCGCCGGCGGTTCCAAAGGCCCCCTGGGCGATGATGCTCATGGCCCGGATCGTTTTCTCGAAGGCCGGGTCGATGGCGTTGATGTCGTATGTGAGCTCCCGTCCCTTGGCCACCTTGTGGACGGTCGAATTGGAATCGCCGCTGTAATACGAAGTGTTGGCGACGAGGGTGGAGACGGCGGCGGGACCATCGGCGGCCAGCGTGTCCGAAACCCCGACGGTAATCACGGTTCCGGTATTGGCGGCGACGGTGAAGGTGCCGTTATTGGTGGAGGAGGCGTTTCCGGAAATGGTGATCTGCGAACCCACCGGCAAATTGGCGAAGGCGCCCGCGGTGGCGGCGGTGATCGTGCCTCCGGCCCCGGCGGTGAAGGTCAGGGTTCCGTAACCGGTGGTGGTCGGCGTTCCCGTATCGGTGGGATGGCCGGCGGCGGCGGTCAGCTTCATATAGATATTGCTGTCCTCGCGGATGGGATAGGTGGTGCCGGTGGCGAGCGTCGTCGAGCCGGTCCATTTGGCCTGAAAGGCCGTCAACGTGGTCAACCCCAGATCAACGGGAATGGTGTCCGTGCGGGAGCCGGAAAAGATGAACTTGCCGCCCACGTCCGTATTCAAAAACGTCTCAATGCTGAGCAGCCCAAGGAACGCCGCGTCCTGAACGATCTCAATCCGCGTTTGGTCGGTCAGGTCGCCGCTTTGGAATTTAACGAGCTCTTCGCGGAAGTTGGAAATGCTGTCTTGTATGCCCACCAGGGTCGTTTCAATGGTTTCCAAGTCCAGGTCCATTAATTCGTTGTTGGCGTTGAATTGC
The DNA here is from genome assembly GCA_913053795.1 of uncultured Rhodospirillales bacterium. GTDB lineage: Bacteria > Pseudomonadota > Alphaproteobacteria > Rhodospirillales > 2-02-FULL-58-16 > CAJXGZ01. Next base: position 1,710 of record CAJXGZ010000174.1, read on the forward strand.
TTCAAAAGCGTGACCTGGTTTTCGATATTGACCAAGCGCTCCGCCGTCGTCGCCAGGCCTTGGTAATCCTGCGACACCTTTTCACTGGTGATTTGCACCTGCGTATCCAGCATGCGCTTTTGCGTGCGCATCATTAAATTGATGAGCTGCTGGCTGGAGGCGAGGTGGCCGATGCGGGTGGACATGATGGCTCTCCTTATCCGATAGCCCGCTCGAGGGCTTCAAACATTTTCTGGATAATGCTGATAACGCGAGCGGAGGAATACAAGCAGATTGGCCAGTTCCTCGTCAAGGTTGACGCCCCTGATGTTGTCCGACTTGTACTTGATGCTGTTGGTCAGCGTTTCTTGAAATTCCAGGTCTTTGGCATTGTCATTGGCCAAGCTGGCGTTACGCTCAAGGATGGCCGCGCCGTATTCGGCGAAGGAGAGGGTGACGCCGGCGAGGCCGCCCGCCGAGTCGAAAACATTGTTCGCCGTGAGCAGCGTGGACAGGGCCTCGACGATGGTGTCTTCGCCGGCGCTGGTGTAGTACTCGCCCGAAGCTCCCAGATTGGCGTCCCACTGCACGGCCCCGCGAGACATGTTCGCGGGCGTCGCTGCGCGCCGCAAGGACGGTGGAAACGCGGGTGTCCGCCACACGCATCCCCATCTCGGCGCTGTTCAACAGGGTGTCGACGCCGGCGTTCTGGGTGACGGTCATGCTTAACCCCGCGTCATTGGATATGCGCAACCTAAATCCCGAACCGTCGGCGACCACCGAGGCGGTGACGCCGAAGGCGGCGGCGTTGATGTTGTCCCTGATGGTGGTGAGGCTTTGGCCCGCCGTGACGGCCTGTGTGCCCAGAGCGCCGGTGCTGTCCCTGAACACGAGGGTCGCGGCGCTGGCGGCGGTGTAGGTGCTGGTCATCACGTTGGTTTCCCAAATATTGTCTTCCAGGCCGTCAACGAAAAAATCGTTGAGACCGAAGAAATTTGAGAATCCGCTCACCGTTTCGTCGGCGTCAAGATCGCCGTCGCTGTCGGAATCGAACTCGACGGTGGCGTCGGTGTGGGTGCTGCCCGGCGTTGCTTCGACGTTTTCGTCCCTGAAGGCGAGATAGTAGGCCGTGCTGTTGATGCTGATGGCGAAATTTCCGGCGCTGTTCACGGCGACCGTGTTGCCCGACAGCGAGAGACCGGCGCCGGAAATGGAGCCGCCGCCGACCAGGGGGCTGTCGTTGAGCCAGTTCTGGAGGTTGGTGGCCAGTTCGCTGACGATCCAGTATTCGCCGCTCACATATCCCGTGCCGCCGTCATAGGCGGCGTTGCCGCCGAAGTTCGCGTCCTCCATCAGGGCCGTCAGCGACACTTGCGCCGCCTGATCGCCGTTGGCGTCGAAAAGCAGCACCTGGGTGTCTGAGGTCCCGTTCAGGCGGATGCGCTGGGTGGTGGGTTCGATGAATTCCCGCGTGCCGGTCATGCTTTGCATGCCGGGGAAGGGGGTTCCGCGATTGTGGACCTGGTTGACCGCGTCCCTGAGCTCGCCCGCCAATTCGTCGATTTGACTCTGCAAGTCGACGAGCACGCCGTCGCGAATGTCGATCAAGCCCTTTAACTGACCTCCTTGGATGTCGTTGGTAATGTCGTTGGCGGATGTCACCGTATCAACGTAAATTCCACTGATGCCGCCGCCGGCATGGGTGATGGTGGGATCGGAAGTGCTGATCGGCGTATGGATCAAGGTGGCGGGGATATTGTCGACAAGGGTCCTGCCGCTGGTGGTGAACACCACCATATCGCCGTCGCTGCGGAAGAAGTACCGGGCGTCGATCAACTCGGTCAGTTCGTTCATGGCGGCGTCGCGCTGATCCATAAGGTCGCTGACATCGGTGTTGATGGCGACGTTGCGGACCAGCAAGTCGTTGTAGTCGCGGATATCGGTGCTCAATTTGTTGATTCTCGTCACATTGTCGGCGATGGCGTTGTCCGCCAGCAGGCGCAATTCCTGAATGGTGGAGGACATATCCTGAAGTTCCTGGGTCAATTCATTGGCCCAACGCAGAACCTCGCTTTGCGCCAGCGTGCTATCGGGCGATAGCGCCATTGCTTCCAGCGCACCTGTGAATTCGCCGATGATATGGGCGATGGAGGTGTTGTTCTCGGGCGTTCCGAACCCAAACTGCATGCGGTCGTAGTAGGAGCTCTGGACATCCATTTTGCTGAGATCGCTGATTTCCAGGCGCAGGGTTTTCAGCAGGCCTTCATCGATTTGGCGTTTCATGGCGGCCAGCTGGACGCCGGCGCCGGTGCCGTTGACCACCCTTTGCTCCTGGCTTACCACCTTGCGGGTGTAGCTCTCCGAATTGACGTTGGCGATGTTCTCGGCCGTGGCGTCTATGGCCGCTTGGTTGACGGAGAGGCCGCTTTGAGCGGTGAGGAGCGAGAGGGTTAATGAACTGGCCATGGCGATGCTTTCCCTTTGAGGCGTTTGTTGAGGGGGCTAGAGAGACTGATCAATGGAGACGGCCACGTTCTTCATCGGGTCGTCCACGCCCTTGCCTTTCGTTGAGCCTTTGGCGGAATAAGTTTCCGGGCCGGGTTTTTGCGACTTGGCGGCGTCGGCGATAACGCTCATGACGCGCTGGTTGACCTCCATCTCCACCTTGAGGAAATGGGCGTTGTCCACCATCAAGTCCTTGACCTTTTCGCCGAGACCGCGCAGACGTTCGCGCAAATCCTCGTCGACCTCGCCCAAATCCTCGGCGATGTCCCGCAATCCCTTGACTCGGGCCTCATAGGCGCGGCTCAAGGTGGATTTTTCATCGAGCAGTCCGGCGACGTCCTTATGGCGTTTTTCGCGGAGCGCCGCGTTCTCGCGCATCAAAAGATCGGCCAGACGGCTGGTGATGTTGATCAGGTCGTTAATTCTGTCTGTCGGTTGCATGGTTAATTGACCTCCTGTAATTTTAAAATTTCTCTGTAGACGGCGTCGGCTATACCGATGCCGCCGGCCCGCGCGATCGCCTTGCCGTATTCGTCCACCTGCATTGACCGCCACATTTTCTCGGCTTGGCCGCCGCCGAAGGGCTCTTCGGACTTCAGGTTTTCAAACATGGGCTGTAAGAACTGGCCCAGGGCGAAGGCCTCGAACTCCTCGGCGGTGCGGCGCGCCTGCTCCTTGGTGGCTGCGCCGCCGATCCTGGGCGGCTGTTTCGTATTGGCGAGCGCTGATTGCATTTGCAAGGAAATGGCGTCGCTCATCACAACACCTCGATGTCGGCCTGCATGGCGCCGGAAGCCTTGACCGCCTGAAGGATGGTGATCATGTCGCGCGGGCCGATGCCGAGCGCATTGAGACCGTTGACCAAATCCTGCAGGGTGACGCCCGAAGACACCACCGTCAGCCTTTTGTCGCCGTCCTGGTCGATGGTGATGTCGGTGCGGTCCACGGTTGTGGTGTCGCCGACGGCGGAGAAGGGACCGGGCTGGGAGACCTGTTTGGATTCGGTAATGCGGATGGTGAGGTTTCCTTGGGCGATGGCGACGGTGCTGATGCGCACGTTCTGGCCCATGACGATGATGCCCG
>CAJXGZ010000175.1 GCA_913053795.1 uncultured Rhodospirillales bacterium
CATGGGCCGAAAGGGCCTGTCGGAATGGGTCAATTTGGTCCGGAAATGCTCTAGGCGGTCCAAGCGGCGCGGCACGCCGAGGCGGACGGTTCCGCCGTCCATGGACCACTCCATGATGCGTATGAAGGCGCCCGTGCGCACATCGTCCTCCAGGGCGGCTGTGAATGCGCCTTCTTCGATAACCTTGGCGGGGCCGCCGTAGCGCTTCAGCATCTTGTCCTGGATGCGCTTGTAAACCCGGTGGGTTTCGTGGGCAGGGAATCCACCTTCCCGCCTGCGCGGGAATGACGGGGAGGGGGGGCGGGAATGATGGTAGGGGGGGGCGGCAATGACGTGGAGGGGCGAAGGCCCTGGGGTAACGGTCTGGGGGTGACGGAAGGGGAGAGCGATTCCGATCAATCTTGAAACGCTATTAGATGTCGTTTCGGGTCCATGCTCTCGTGAAGAACACGGACGATGACCAATTCGTTCTTTGTTTCACGATAGAAGATCACGTGCTTGCGAACGGGATGGGCGCACAGCCCCTTGTTGATGTCATCTCTTGGCGCGCCTAAGCCGGGTGTGTCTCTGAGCGCTTTGAACGTTCCCTTGATTTGACCTAGGTATTTCCGCTTTTGGGCGGCGCCCCACTCACGCCGCGTATATTCGCCCACCAGCACAAGATCCTTCTTTGCAGGGTCGGATATGCGTAGTTTCTTAGAGATCGGCAAAGAATGCATCCAACTCTTCAAATGAATTCAAGTCAGTGAATTCACCTCGAGCCAAAGCCTCATCTCCTTTGTCGATAGCGGCGCGCAGACGCTCCAATTTTAAGGCGCGCTGTTCCTCAACAAGTTTAAACAACCTAATCGCTTCGCGGACCACTTCGCTCGCATTGTTGTAGTCCCCGGAATTAGCGCGATTTCTTACAAATTGCTCCAAACTTGGGGTTAAGCTGAAGTTCATTAAAATGGCCTCCTTACTTAATATGATTATGGTGATCCACAGCCGTTATGTCAATCTTTGCTATCAATCTTTGTTATTTTGAGTGTTGTGCAATTTCGCGGACATGACCGATGTGCGTGACCGGAGCTTTTGCCGCCCCCCTAAAAAACCTGTAATCATCAGTCTTTTGTAAGGTTTGGCCCGTCTTCGCCGCCGCCGCCTGCGCGCATGGGATCCCGGGCCGGGCCGCCGCCGCTTGGCGTCGTCACCTGTCCGGAAGCGCCGCCGGGAGTCGTCGATGCGCCTCCCGAATGAGGAGTAGTGGAGCTGGAGCCGCCTTGCATGCCGGAGCACGGATTGCCGGGCCGGTCCGTGTCTCCCATTCCCACGCCGAAGGGAATGAAGGGGGGAATGATCGGCATGTCCTGCATGCCTGGGGTTTGTACGCCGCCGCTGGGCGCCGCCACCTTGGGCGCCGCCAAGCGGCGGCCTTTGTTCAAGTCGTCGCGGGATTGCCGCGCGTCCCTGAGCTTCTTGAGCATGTCCTGCTGGCTGGGCGCCTTGGGCAAGGTGTTTGGGTTGGGCGGGTTAATGGCGTAGTGGACCTTGGGCTTGGCGCGCGAAACGGTCAGGGACAGGTCTTGCAACTCGGCGGGCAGATAGAACGCCTCGGCTTCGATGGCCGGCAGCTTGGACTTGTCCTTCGCTTTCTTGGCGGCTTTCTTCTTCGCCTCTTCAATTTTCTTGAGTTGTATCCGGCCGCTGCCGGTCACGATCTTCTTGGGCTTCTTCTTCGCCTCTTTAAGTTTCTTGAGCTGGACTTGACCGCTGGGCGTGACGATGCGCTGACTATCATCCTTCGCTTTGTCGGCGTCCTTCTTGGGCAGGCCGTAAGGGTTGGGCGGGCTGATGGCGTAGTAAACGTCGGGCTTGGCGCGCGACACCTTAACCGCCAGGTCTTGCAATTGCGGAACCATCGCTGGCCCCACGCCTTCGGCGCGCGACACCTTGACCGACAGGTCCTTTAATTCGGGCGGCGCATCCCCGGCGAAGGCGGCGCCCGCTGCGGCCAGCAGGAAAACGACCGTGAACCAGGGGGCGGTTTTAAAATTTTCTCTCAATGGACACCCCTCCGAATTTTTTCGGATCATCTTGCCGGCCATCCCGAGGGGCTTCCTTTGGCGGGACGTCAAAATTAGGATCAAACCCCATCAAGGTGTTATGGAACGCGTAGTATTGCTTTAAAAGCTTATCCATGACCTTCGCTTCGACGCAGTTTTTCCAGGTCAAGGTGACGTATTTTCCTTGCCCCGGATCGGCTTTCTTTTGCTTTGGAGCATTTTGAAAGCCGGCGAGGGCGTAATTGAACGACCCCAATTGCTCGGCCGTTATATTTTTCGTCGAGACGATTTGCGCAAGCTCCAGGTACGCTTTCGGGTCAACCCCGCAGTACCACCCCTTGGGCGCGGCGACGACTCCGGGGTCATAGGCGTCCAATTTACACGCGGCCAGGGCCTTGGGCGCCGTGGGCTCGGCAACCTTGGCCGGGCATTTGGCTTGGGCGGCGCCGGCGCTTATGAAAGCAAAGCAGAGGGTGAGCGCGGCGGCCCAGGCGGCGGCTTTACAAGTTTTCTTCAATGAACTTCTGCTCATTTTTCTGCTTATCATCAGGAATATCCGGAAGATCGCTCGGTAAATCGTTCAGGTCGTCATCTTTTTTGGACGGCTTGGCTGGTTTCTTGGTGGCGGGCATTCCTAATTTCGACGTCTGGTATTGGGCCAAAAGCTTGTCCAGGACCTTTGCTTCGATGCAGTTCTTCCAAGAGAGGGTGATGGTTTGGCCTTGGGCGGGGTCGGCTTCCTTGGCCTTGACCGGCAGCTTCATGGACGCCGCGATCATGTTCATCATGGCGAAATCGAAAGTGAAGGTTAAAGGCGTCATCGGGGCGACTTTCGAAAGTTTGTTTGTCGCGTTCACAAGCGCACTCAAATGTACAGGGTTGATGTTGCAATACCATCCCTTCGGCGTTACCGCCACGGGACCGGGATCGTAGGCCCCCAGCTTGCAAGCGTCTTGGGCGTTGGGAGCCACCGGCATTGCCGGTGAGCATTTGGCTTGCGCGGGATTGACGCCGAGAAAGGCGATGCTAAAGGCAAGCGCGGCGACTGATTTGAGGATTGCTTGATTTGAACTCATGAGCTCCCTCCCTTGGTTCAAAATCATAGGCGCTATATTTTAGTCAAAACCCTTGAAAGAATCAATCAGCGCCCCCTTGCGAAAGTCCACCCCCCAAGCCTAATGTCCGGCCCATGTCCGCACCCTTCCCAACCAACCAACAGATTCTCGAATTCATCCGCGAAAGTCCGGGTCGCGTCGGCAAGCGCGAGATCGCCCGCGCCTTTCATCTGAAACCGAAGCAAAAGCCGAGGCTCAAGCAGGCTCTGCGCGAACTTGAGAACAGTGGCCAACTGGGACCCAAGCGCAAGCGGCGCTTCCCGGGCGGCAAATTGCCCAGCGTGACGGTGGTCGAGGTGTCGGGAACCGATCTCGACGGCGAGACCTTGGCGCGGCCGCTCAACTGGGAAGGCGAGGGGGAGCCGCCGCTCATCTACTTGGCCCCGGAAAGGCGCGGGCGTTCGGCCCAAGGGCTAGGCGCAATGGGGCCGGGCGACAAGGCGCTGGCGCGGCTGACCCGCGCCGGCGATGTCTATGAGGCCCAGATCATCCGGCGTATCTCGGCGGCGCCGTCCATGGTGCTGGGGGTGTTCGCCGTGGAGGGCGGACAGGGCCGCGTGCGTCCCACCGACCGCCGCGCCAAGAGTGAGTTGATGGTGGCTACGGCGGATTCCAAGGGCGCCGAGCCCGGCGATCTGGTGCGCGCCCAGGTTCTTCCGGGCCGCCGCATGGGGTTGCGCAAAGGCCGCGTGGTGGAGCGACTCGCCGCCGGCGGCCCCCAAGGCGGCCCCAAGTCGGCAAGCTTGATCGCCCTGCATGACCACGCCATCCCCACCGAGTTTACGCCCGCCGCCCTGAAGCAAGCCGAAGCCGCCGGTCCCGTCAAGCTGGGCAAGCGCGAAGACTTGCGGTCTATTCCCCTGGTCACCATCGACGGCGCCGACGCCCGGGACTTCGATGACGCGGTGTGGGCGGCGGCCGACGATGATTCCAAAAACCAAGGCGGCTGGAAGCTGTTGGTGGCCATCGCCGACGTGTCCTGGTACGTGCGTCCCGGCGACGCCCTTGATTCTTGCGCTTACCAGCGCGGCAACTCTGTCTATTTTCCCGACCGGGTGGTTCCCATGCTGCCCGAGGCCTTGTCCAACGGCTGGTGCTCCCTGGTTGCGGACGCGGAGCGCCCGTGCATCGCCTGCCACATGACCATCGACAAGCATGGCGAGCTTGTCTCCTCGCGATTCGTTCGCGCATTGATGAAGTCCAAGGCGCGGCTGACCTACGAACAGGTCCAAAAAGCCCATGACGCCGGAGAAATGGCGGACATCGCCGGCCCCCTCTACGGCGCTTACGGGGCGCTGGCTAAGGCGCGGGAAAAGCGCGGCGCCCTGGAGTTGGACCTGCCCGAGCGCCGGGTGTTCATTGATGACGACGGCCAAGTGACCGGCATCAAGCTGCGCGCCCGCCATGACAGCCACCGACTGATCGAGGAGTTCATGATCGCCGCCAACGTCGCCGCCGCCAAAACCTTGAGCAAGCTTAAAGTCCCCTGCATGTTCCGCGTCCACGACGAGCCGTCGCCGGAAAAGGTGGAGGACTTGCGGACGTTCCTTTCCACCATCGGCATTAATCTCGCCAAGGCGCAAGTCCTGTCGCCGGCCGTCTTTAACCGCATCCTTCTCAAGGCCGCCGATACCGAACATTCCCGCGTCGTTTCAGAGGTGACGCTGCGCGCCCAGGCCCGCGCCGAATATGCGCCCAGGAACGTCGGCCATTTCGGCTTGGCCTTGAAGACCTACTGCCACTTCACCTCGCCCATTCGCCGTTATGCGGATCTGCTTGTCCACCGGGCCCTGATTTTGGCGCTTGGATTGGGTGAAGGCGGGCTTCCAAAGGACGCCGGAGACTTCACCGAATTGGGCGCCTATTTGTGCGATACGGAGCGCCGGGCGGCGGCGGCCGAGCGCGACTCCGTCGACCGCTTCACCGCCGCCTTCCTTTCCGAGCGCATCGGCGCCCGCTTCCAGGCCCGCGTTAACGGCGTCACCCGCTTCGGACTGTTCGTCACCCTGGAGGAAACCGGCGCCGACGGCTTTGTTGCCGCCCGGGGGCTGGGGGATGAGTATTTTTTCGCCGACGAGGCCTCCAGGGCGATGATCGGGGAACGTTCCG
>CAJXGZ010000176.1 GCA_913053795.1 uncultured Rhodospirillales bacterium
GATACCGCCGGCCGTATCCGCAAGGGTCCTGCTCCAGAGAATTTATGGCTTCCCGAATACCAGTTCCTCGATAACGCCAGAGTCCGGATAGGGTAAGGCCGGATTATGGACAACCGCGCCGCCTCAAAGGCGGAAATCCAAGACGGTGGAGCGCCAACGGAGCAAGCCAAGGGCAGGACGCGCGTCTATGCCCTGCCGCTGGTTATTTTTGGCGTGATTTCGATAGCCTTCGCCATCGGCCTGACGCTGGACCCCAGTGAAATCCCTTCTGTCCTGATCGGCAAGAAGGTTCCCGAATTTGATCTTCCGCCGGTGCAGGGGCGGACGCTCGGCCTTTCCAACAAAAACCTGGAAGGGGAAGTCTCCCTGGTCAATGTTTTCGCTTCCTGGTGCAAGGCGTGCAAGCAGGAGCATCCCATATTGATGAACATTGCGAAAAGCAAAGTCGTTCCCATTCACGGACTGAACTACAAGGACAAGCCGGACGACGCCCAGGCGTGGCTGGACGGTCTGGGCGATCCCTATACGCGGACCGGCGTCGACCTTAATGGACGCGTGGCCATCGACTGGGGCGTCTATGGGGTGCCGGAAACCTTCGTCATCGATAAGGCGGGGTATATCGCCTACAAGCACATCGGTCCCGTGAATTCAAAAACATACGAGGAAAAAATCCTCCCGGTCATCTTGAAGCTGCAAGGCGACGGTTCCTGAACCGCTTCGAGATCGCCCCCAAGCAACACAAATCCAGAAATCATTAGGAACAACCCGATACCATGATAACCGAATTTGGCCACTACGCCCTGGTGACGGCATTGTTCGCCGCCTTGATCCAAAGCACGGTGCCGCTTGTCGGCGCGGCGCGCGGCGACGGCGCATGGATATCCGCCGCCAAGCCGGCGGCGATCGTTCAGTTTGTTCTTGTCGCCATCGCCTTCGCAGCCTTGACCCAAGCGTATGTGACCTCGGATTTTTCGGTCAATAACGTGTACGAGAACTCCCATTCCATGAAGCCGATGATCTACAAGGTGACGGGCGTATGGGGAAATCACGAGGGTTCTCTGTTGCTATGGGTGCTCATCCTCGCCCTTTTCGGATGCTGTCTCGCCCTGTTCAGCCGCCGTCTTCCGCCGTCTCTCATGGCCCGTGTGCTGGCCGTGCAGGGCATGATCGGAGTCGGCTTCCTCGCCTTTATTCTGTTCACCTCGAATCCATTTCTCCGCCTCCCCCATGCGCCTCTCGACGGAACCGGCTTGAATCCGCTTCTCCAGGATCCAGGGCTCGCCTTGCATCCCCCGTTTTTGTACCTGGGATACGTGGGGTTCTCGGTGGCCTTTTCCTTCGCCATCGCCGCCCTGCTGGAGGGCCGCGTGGATGCCGCCTGGGCGCGCTGGGTCAGGCCATGGACCATGGCCGCCTGGGCTTTCCTGACCATCGGCGTCGGGCTCGGCTCCTGGTGGGCCTATTACGAGTTGGGCTGGGGCGGCTGGTGGTTCTGGGACCCGGTGGAGAACGCCTCGTTCATTCCCTGGCTGTCGGGAACGGCCTTGCTGCATTCGGTGATCGTGGTGGAAAAGCGCGACACAATGAAGGCGTGGACCGTCTTTCTCGCCATTGTCACATTCTCCCTTAGCCTGCTCGGCACCTTCCTGGTGCGCTCGGGCGTGTTGACCTCGGTGCACGCCTTCGCCACCGATCCGGCGCGCGGCGTGTTTATCCTGATCCTGCTGATCCTCGTCGCCGGCGGCTCCCTGGCGCTGTTCGCCTCGCGCGGCCCGGCCCTGAAAAGCACCGGGCTGTTCCAGCCCATTTCGCGCGAGGGCGGCCTGCTGCTCAATAATCTTTTGATGAGCGCCGCCGCCGCCGTGGTGCTGCTGGGCACGTTGTACCCGCTGTTCCTGGACGCCATCGGCGGCGCCAAGGTTTCGGTGGGGGCGCCCTTCTTTAATTCCGTGTTCTTTCCCATCATGACGCCGATGGCCGCGGCCATGGCCGTCGGCCCTCTGCTGGCGTGGAAGCGCGGAGATTTATTCCCGGCCTTGAAAAAGTTGTGGGCGGCCTTCGTCATGACCGCCGCCGCCGTGATCGCCACCTGGAGCTTTCACTCAGACGGGCCGCCCATCGGCCTTCTCGGCATGGGCCTGGCGGCGTGGCTGTTCACCGGAACCCTGGTTGAATTCGCCGAAAGGGCCAAGCTGGCCCGCGTTCCGCTCTTGGAGTCTTTTAAGCGCATGGCGCACTTCTCCGGCGCCTCGTGGGGCATGACCCTGGCCCACCTGGGGCTGGCCGTGGCCATCGCCGGCATGGCCGGCGCCGGGTCATGGAAAGTGGAGAGCATCCAGGTGATGAAGCCCGGCGACTCGGTGGACGTCGCCGGCTACCAGTACACTTTCAACGGCGCCCGCCAACGCCAAGGCCCCAACTATTCCTCCACCGTCGGCTCTTTCACGGTGAGAGAAGACGGACGGGAAATCGTCACCCTGCAATCGGAAAAGCGCGTCTATCCGGTGCGCAACATGCCGACCACCGAGGCCGCCATCCACACCATGTTCCTGGGCGACCTCTACGCCGTGATCGGCGACCCCGACAAGGACGTGGAGGGCGGTTTCATCACGCGGCTTTACTACAATCCTTTTGTTGTCTGGCTATGGGCCGGCGGCCTGATCATGGTCTTGGGCGCGGCCTTGAGCGTGGCCGACAGGCGTTACCGCATCGGCGCGCCGGCGCACCGGCGCCAAGCAGCCACAGCAAAGGTTTAGGGCCATGACCATGAAACGCATGATGTTTTTGCTGCCCCTTGTCGTGTTCATGGTGATCGGCGTCTATTTCGCCATCGGCCTGACCAAGGATCCGCGCAAGCTTCCTTCGGTGCTGATCAACCAAACCATCCCGGAGTTCTCGCTTGCGCCCATCAAGGGCCGCGACAGAGGGCTTTCCAGCGAGGACCTTAAAGGTCAAGTGTCGTTGGTCAACTTCTGGGGCTCGTGGTGCATCGCCTGTAAGATTGAGCATCCGTTCCTGATGAAAATCAAGGAAGAGAATCTGGTCCCCCTTCACGGCGTGAACTGGCGCGAGGTGGACCCAGACGACGGCCCCGATTGGCTTAAGAAGTACGGCGATCCCTACACGCTGATCGGCGACGATCCCAAAAGCAAGGCGGCCATCGCCTTCGGCGTCTATGGCGCGCCTGAGACCTTCATCATCGACGCCGCCGGCATCATCCGCCATAGATTCGCCGGCCCCATGAACCAAAAGGTCTGGGACGAGAGCCTATGGCCCATCATCCAAGAGCTCAGGAAACAATGAAGCGCCTAGTGCTGGCCCTGATCCTGTGCCTGGCGGCGGTCAACGCCGTCGCCGTCAACCCGGACGAGGTCCTCGACGACCCGGTCCTGGAAGCCCGCGCCCGCGAGATCAGCAAGGGGCTGCGCTGTCTGGTCTGCCAGAACCAATCGATCGACGAATCCGGCGCCTCCCTGGCCAAGGACCTGAGAATCCTGGTGCGCGAGCGCCTGGTGGCCGGCGACTCCAATGAGCAAGTGATTGACTATGTGGTGTCCCGCTATGGCGACTTCGTACTGCTCAAGCCGCGGTTCAAGTCTTACACCCTGGCCCTGTGGTTGGGACCGGTGTTGATCGTCGGCCTTGGCTTATTGGCGGTGATTATTTTCTTCCGCCGCCGCACCAGCGCCGCCGCCGCCGCCCCCGCGCCACTGAGCAAGGCGGAAAAGAAACGCCTTAAGGCCCTAATGAACGGAGAGTCCTAATGGCTGCTTTGTGGGTGGCGATGGCCGTTTTGAGCATGGGCGCCGTGGCCTTGCTGCTGGTCCCCATGGCGCGGCCGCGGCGCCTTTCCGGCTCCATGCGCGCCGAATACGACATTCGCGTCTACAAGGACCAACTCAAGGAGGTGGACCACGACCTGGAGCGGGGCCAACTGGATGAAAAGAAAGCCGAAGCCGCCAGAACCGAAATTCAACGCCGCATGCTGGCCGCCTCAAGTGAGAACACTGTTGCGCCCCAAGAAAGCGCCCCCGTCTCCAACAAGGCGGTGATGGCGGCCGTCGCCGTGCTTGTGCCGTTGGGCGCCTTTATCACCTACTTCAGTCTGGGAACGCCGGGGATGAAAGATTTTCCCCTTGCCGGAAGGACCGGCGAGACGGCGGGCGCCGTCAGCCGGCAAGACAGGGATATGGTGGCGAAACTGGCCGAGCGCCTTAAGCAAAACCCCAAAGATCTGCAAGGCTGGATTTTGTTGGGGAACTCCTTCATGACCATGAGGCAATACGCCGACGCCGCCAACGCCTACGCCAAAGCCCTTGAGGTGGATGATGCGCGTCTCGACATCGCCCTCTACTACGCCGAGGCGCTGACGTTCGCCTCCGGCGCCGCCATCCCCGCCAAGGCGATCCGGATCTTCAGGAAAATCCGCAAGGCCAAACCTTATGAACCCAAGTCACGCTATTACATCGGCCTTTACAAGGCGGACATGGGCGATATCAAGGGCGCCATGCAGGAATGGGCGGACCTCATGGCCATTGGCGATGAGGATGCGCCGTGGCGAAAGATCGTCCAGACCCGGATCAGCAGCGCCGCAAAGAAGCTGAAAGTAGACCCGGACTCGGTGAAACCGTCCGCCGAGGCCCAGAAATTGGCCAAAGCCAAAGCCACTACCGAGGCCCACCCGAAAGGCGTCAGCCGCGAGCAAATGGAGGCCTTGGCCAAGATGACCCCGGAAGAACGCGAGGCCATGGTCCGCGGCATCGTCGAAAGCCTAGCCGCCCGAATGGAAAAAAACCCCGGCGACGCGGACGGCTGGCGGCGCCTGGCTCAAGTCTATCTGGCTATTGGCGAAAAGGAAAAACTATTTATGAACGCGAAAATTAAATATACGAACGAAGATATAGGTGATCTAAAAATTATTCAGGATTTTTTACCATCTCCTGATGAGTTGGTATTTAAAGATGACTCAGTTAAAGTAACAATTTCGCTGAGCAAAGATAGTGTTGATTTTTTTAAGCAAGAGGCTAAAAAAAATAACACAAAGTACCAAAAAATGATCCGCAAGTTATTGGATATTTACGCGCAGTCTCATAGAAAGCCTCTAACCAAAAGCTCAACACGGACGCGCAAAAACACGCGCGCCGGTTAGCTAACGTTAGGCTTTAAATATGAGGGATGAAGATATAAAATGAAGGATATAGTGATACCAGTAGTTTTCCCAGATTATCAAATATCGGTTGATGTACCAAAATACGAATTTGAT
>CAJXGZ010000177.1 GCA_913053795.1 uncultured Rhodospirillales bacterium
CGCGATATGTCCTTGCCTGGCGGCCTTGCGGTACCATTTGGCGGCCTCGATCAGGTCTTGCGGCGCGCCTTGGCCTTTGCGGTGCATGACGCCAAGGTTGTTTTGCGCTTGGGCGTATCCTTGGTCGGCGGCCTTCTGGTACCAGCGCATGGCCTCTTCATAGTCTTGGGGAACGCCGAGGCCTTGTTGGTGCATGATGGCGATGCGGGTTTGCGCCTTGGCGTATCCATTTTCGGCGGGCTTGATAAGCCACGCCATCGCCTTTTCAAAGTCTTCGGCAACGCCGACGCCCTTCAGGTGCATGAGGCCGAGGTAGTATTGAGAATCGAGATCGCCTTGCTCGGACGCCGCCGTAAGCCAATCAACAGCTTCGCCAAAGTCCTGGAAAACGCCTTGGCCGTTGAGGTAGAGCTTGGCCAGCTTGTTCTGGGCCTTGACGTCTCCTTGCTTCGCCGCCTTGAGGTACCAATCCGCGCCTTCGGAGGGGTCCGCCTTAACTCCCAGACCCTTTACCAGCATATCGCCGAGGATGACCTGGGTTTTGACGTCTTCTTGATCGCCCGCCATTTTGAACCATTCCAGCGCCTCTTCAGGATTCCGCTCCACGCCTTGTCCCTTTAGATACATGATGGCGAGGTTGTATTGGGACTTAAGATGCCCTTGTTCGGCGGCCTTGAAGAGCCATTCGGAGGCCTCGGCGCTGTTGCGCTCGACGCCGTCGCCCTTGAGAATCATGACGGAGAGAATGTATTGATCCCTGGCGGCGCCTTGCTCGGCGGCCATTCGGAACCATTTCACCGCCTCGGCCTTGTCGGCGGGAACGCCTTGGCCGTTCAGATACATAATGCCGAGATTGTGTTGGGCCTTGGCGTGACCCTGCTCGGCGGCTTTCTTGAACCACTCCACGGCTTTGGCGTCGTCCAGCGTAACCCCGTCGCCCTTGAGGCGTTTGATGGCGAGGTCGAACTGATCTTGAACGTCCCCTTGCTCCGCCGCCAATATAAATAAGCGTTGCGCCTGTTCCCGGTCCAGAGAAACGCCCCGGCCCTCCGCGTACATTTCGCCAAGGGCGCGCTGAGACTTGGCGTAGCCTTGTTCGGCGGCCATGGCGTAATATTCCGCGGCCTTGGCTTGGTCCTTGGCGACGCCGTCGCCCGTGGCGTGCATATCGCCGAGGGCGTGCTGGGCTTTGGCGAAGCCTTGCTTGGCGGCTTTGCGGTGCCAGACGGCGGCCTCTTCATGGTCTTGAAAAACGCCGTTTCCCTTCAAATAGGAAACGCCGAGGGCGTACTGGGCTTTGGCGTACCCTTGTTCCGCGGCTTTCCTGTACAGGCGAAAGGCCTCTCCATGGTCTTGAGAAACGCCTTTGCCCTTGGCGTGCATGCGGCCAAGGGAGAACTGGGCGCCGGCGAAACCCTTCAACGCCGGAGGCCTGACGATGCTGAACGCTTTATTGTATTCGCCCGCATTATAAGCGGCGGCAAAGGAATTCTCGGTTTCGCCGGCCCAAACGCCTTTGAATTCCGGCGCCAACCAGGTTTCGGGGGAATCCGCCACGCACGCGGCAAGCAGTGCGCTTAGCACGAAAATCTTTAAAAATGAAGCGCCCATTCGCCGCCCGTTCGCCCTTGTTTTTTTCACATCCGGCCTCCCCAGATCTTTTTTATATCCATCTTAAAAAGCTCAGGATAGTGTTTTTAACAGAACCGGCGCGCGCGGCTTGCTGAATTCCTTTGAAAGCCCGGGAGGATTCGCCATACTCTTTTCCAATGAAATTTGGAGATCATGCCGTGAAGCACATCAGGTTAATCCCTATCGCCGTTTTGTCTTTGACGTTCGCCGCCGCTCCCGCTTGGGACCCCGCCTGGGCCATAGAGCTTAATCCCCTCATTGTCATCAAGGGCGCCGTTGAGGTGGGGGTCGAGGACAGAAGCGCCGAGGACTTCGCCGCCGACCTTAAAATCAAGGCCAAGATCACAGTCGAAGTCATCGATAAGATGGGCTCCGACGTCATTTCCATGAACTTCGACGTCTATGAAAAGGACGTCATGCTGACCGGCAAGGTGGAAAGGCCCGAACAGAAGACGCAAGCGGGAAAATTGACCGCCACCATCGAGGGCGTCAAAAAAATCTACAACGAGATTCTGGTCATTAAGCCTGTTGATGAAAACAAGGGGACCGTCGAGAACTTCATTGATGATTCGATCATTGAAACCAAGATCAACGCCCTGCTGCTGGACGGCAAGGGAGTCAACGTCACCAATTTCCGCTGGCGCGCCGTCAACGGGCGGGTCTTTCTTTTCGGCCGCGCCTTGTCCGCGGAGGAACACAACAAGGCGGTGAACATCGTCAAGGGGATCAAAGGCGTTATCTCGGTCACCAGCAGAGTGAAAATCCGCCCTAAGGATTGACGGTGATTTTTTGCGGGGCCGGCTTTTCCTTTGATTCCTCCATGGAATTCTACAAACCGTAATACCAAGGGGCGAACACGGAGAAGGCGATCCAAAGAACGAAAATCAGCGGAACGCCGACCCGGGCGTAGTCCGTAAACTTGTAGTGGCCCGGCGCCATCACCAGAAGGTTGGTTTGATAGCCAAGGGGCGACGCGAACGAACAGTTGGCGGCGAACACAACGGCCACAGCGAAGACTTCGGGCCGAACGCCCAGTTGATTGGCGATCTCGACGGCGATGGGGGTGAACAAAACAGCGGCGGTCTTGGTCGAGATGATATTGGAAAGCCCGGCGACCAAAAGGAAAAACAACGACAGTACGGTGGCCGGCTCGGCGCCCTTCAGGGCCGACACCAGCGAAAGGGCGAGAAATCCGGCGCCGCCGGTTTCCTGCATGGCGGCGCCCAGGGCCAAGGCGGCGATAATGGTGGAGACGATCAAAGGGTCGACGGCGCGCGAGGCTTGGCGGACGTTGAGCACGCCCAAGGCCACCATGGCCGCCGCCCCGGACAGCGTCGCCACCACAACTGGCACCAAGCCCGTGGCGGCGAGCCCGACGCTGATCAGGAAAGCGGAGCTGGCGCGCTTGGCGTGGTCGAGAGCGGGCAATTCCTCCCTCGACCACTCGATCAAAACCACGTCGCCGTTTGCTTTCAGCGCGGCGATATGCTCGGGCTGTCCCTGGACAAGCAGCATGTCGCCGGCGCGAAGCCGGATATCGGTAAGGCGGGCGCGGATCATGCGCGAGCGGCGCTGAATGCCGAGAACGATGCAGTGGGTCTTATAGCGGAATCCGATCTGGGGAAGGGTCTGGCCGATCATGCGCGAGGCCGGGGCCACCATCACATCGGCCAGCATCAGCTGGCCCTCTTGCCAAGGCGGCGTCTCTTCGGGCGCGTGGCCGTCGCCCAGGTCCGGGTTCAACAAGCCGGGGTCATGGGACAGCGCCCCGGATAGCGCCTTGCGGGTGGCGGCGACCACAAGCACGTCGCCGGGGCGGGCGTGGAATTCCTCGAAGGGGGGAAGGATGGCTTCCTCGCCGCGCTGGACCATGCGAACCGTCATGTCGGGCAGGCCGGCGAAATGTCCGCCGGGCGCGTTCTTGCCGATGAGCCCTGAATTTTCGGTGACCGTGATCTGAGCGATGAATTGCTTGCCCGCGCCCTCGAACAAAGAATCGGTGAGCGAGCCCCGGTCCGGCAGCAGGCGTGAGGCCATGACAATAATAAAAATCAGTCCAACCACCGCCAGCACCAGGCCGGGAAACGTGAAATCGAAAAAGCCGAAGGGTTTCAGCGACATCTGGATCAAGGCGCTGTTGACCAGCAAGTTGGTGCCCGAGCCGATCAACGTGGTCATGCCGCCAAGCACGGCGGCGAAGCTTAAAGGTATCATCACCTTGCTGGCCGAGTGGCCGAAGCGCGCCGCCAGCGTTTGCATGATGGGAATAAAGATGACGACCACGGGAATGTTGTTGAGAAAAGCGCTGATCGCCAGAACCGCGGCCAGGCAGACGGCGATTGAAAGCCAAACATTCTTGCCGCCGATGCCGACGATTATTCGCGCGCCGCGGTCGAGAACGCCGGTGCGCACCATGCCCTGGCCCATAACGAGCAGCGCCAGCACCGAGATCAACGCCGGGTTGGCGGCGCCTTCCAGGAGACGGACGGGGCCGAGAAGGTTCTTCCCGTCCTCGCCGGTCATGGGGAAAACGGTGAAGAACAGCAACAACACGCAGACGACGCCGAACGACGTCACCTCCATGGGCAGGCGCTCGGTTATATAGAGGACGAGGGCGCCCAGAATGATGGCGAAAACCGCCCACATCTGAAAGCCCGCCGTCGCCGCTTGCGCCATCTCATGCATTCAAGAAAACTCCCTCATGCGGCCCTCATATCATAATTCGCGGTTTTGGAATACGCCTAGCGCAGTGCGGCGCCTTCGCCATATAATCATATAATCTAAGATCATCGGGCTTCATCTGGGGAAGGGAAGGCCATGGACAATAAATCAGGGCAAGTCCGGCTGTTGATCTACAGTCATGATTCATTCGGCCTTGGGCATTTACGCCGGTGCAGGGCCATCGCCCATTCCCTGGTCGACCATCGCGAGGACCTTTCGGTTCTCATCCTTTCCGGCTCCCCCATCATCGGCAGATTTGATTTCCAGCCTCGGGTGGACTTTGTCCGCATTCCCGGCGTCATCAAGTTGAGCCAGGGCGATTACACGTCCCTTAATCTGAATATCGGCTTTGAGGAACTGATCGCCATGCGCGCCTCGATCATCCGCCATACGGCGGAGATATTCGAGCCCGATTTTTTCCTGGTCGACAAGGAGCCCTTAGGCTTGCGCGGCGAGGTCAAGGATACGCTGGCCATGCTCAAAGCCCGAGGAACGCCCTTGGTTCTGGGTTTGCGGGACGTCTTGGACTCCCCCCGCTTGCTGGCCAAGGAATGGAAACGCAAAAACGCGGCGACGGCGTTGAACGACCTTTATGACCACATCTGGATCTACGGGCTGAAGGATATCTGCGATCCCCTGGAAGGCGTCCCCCTGTCGGGCGCGGCGCGGCGCAAGATGCAATACACCGGTTATCTCAGACGCTCAAGGACGCAGGCCGCGCTTTCCCTTGAGCAAACGCCGATGGCCGGGGGAGAGCCCTATCTTCTTGTTCTTACCGGCGGCGGCGGCGACGGCGGCGAGGAATTTTTCTTTCAGATTCTGCGGATCGTCAATCATGGGGGGTCTTGTACACCGGTCGTTAAAAAGGGGCCACCCCGGCGGGAGCGGCCCCGAAAAACACTC
>CAJXGZ010000178.1 GCA_913053795.1 uncultured Rhodospirillales bacterium
AAACGGACCACGAAACAAAATGCCGTGTTTCCTGACCGGGTCCGTATGGCTGTATCCCTGCTCCACGTAGTGGTTGATCCAGTCGTCGGGATAGTTCCTTACGATGCTGGGAGAGGTGGCGCAGTCATGAATGGGATGATGGGTCAGCGCGCTGTACATGATGCGGTCAAAACCAAAGGACGTCACCGCTTTTTCGTAAAGTAAAAAAACCTCATCCGTCGTTTGGGCGGCGTTGGTGGCCTCGATAAAATCGGATATTCTCATTTGTGTTTCTCCCCCCTCCTCAGGCGGAGCAACTATAAATTCATATTATCGTTCAAGAGACCTAACCATAACACATAAGATTTTGTGATTCCACATTATCGTGTATTTCAAAACAAAACACTATGCTAAATTGCTGTATAAACGAAAAGATGTTCTCCATTTGCGGACATTGCCGGCCAGGCGCACACATCGCAATCCTGCATACGAATGGTTTTGCCATGGACAGTCCTGTGGCGGTCCAGTATTTTTGCCTTGCCGCGCACCGTGGTGTAATGTCAGGTTGTTTGGTTGGAGACCCGCCATGGGCAAGGAAATACCGGTTCCGGGTCAAAAAAGGCCCTTTTCGGTCAGGGACAAAGAGTCCCGGCGCGAGGACGACGAACGCCGCACCGACGAAGACGTCAGGCAGGACCCGGAACGGAATGTCACCGGAAGGCGGGACCTGGACAGCCGCCGCGATGAAGAAGAAGACCGCCGGAAATAGGCGGCTTGCTCTTTTGAATTTATCTTATTTTTTTGAGGATGAGGCGCGCCAATGGCCAACGTTGTAGTTGTCGGCTCCCAGTGGGGCGACGAGGGTAAGGGAAAAATCGTCGACTGGCTGTCGGAGCGCGCCGACGTGGTGGTGCGCTTCCAGGGCGGCCACAACGCCGGCCACACCCTGGTCATCGACGGCGTCACCTTCAAGCTCAGCCTGTTGCCTTCCGGCGTGGTGCGCGAAGGCAAGCTATCCATCATCGGCAACGGCGTGGTGGTTGATCCCTGGGCCTTGCTCGCCGAGATGGAGACCCTTCGCGCCCAAGGGGTGAAGATCAGCCCTGAAAACGTGCGCATCGCAGAGAACGCGGCGCTGATTTTGCCCCTGCACGGCAACCTGGACAGAGCCCGTGAAAAGGCGCTGGGCGACGCCAAGATCGGCACCACCGGGCGCGGTATCGGCCCGGCCTATGAGGACAAGACGGCGCGGCGCGCCATTCGCGTCGGCGATCTGGCCAAGCCCGACGAGTTGGCCGGCAAGGTGGACAAGCTTCTTTTCCATCACAACGCCCTGCTGCGCGGCATGAACATGCCCGAGGTGGACCGCGACCAATTGATCTCGGACCTTGAGCAGGCGGCGCCCAAGATTCTTCCTTACGTGGGCGCCGTATGGAAACAACTGGACGACGCCAGAAGGGCCGGAAAGCGGATTCTGTTCGAAGGCGCCCAAGGAACCATGCTCGACTTGGATCACGGCACCTATCCTTTCGTCACCTCGTCCAACACGGTGGCGGGACAAGCGGCGGTAGGCTCGGGCCAAGGGCCGGGCGCCATCGATTACGTTCTCGGCATCACCAAGGCTTACACCACCCGCGTCGGCTCGGGGCCGTTTCCGACGGAGCTTGAAGACGACGTCGGCAAGGGGCTCGGCAAGCGCGGCCATGAGTTCGGCACGGTCACCGGCAGGCCACGCCGTTGCGGTTGGTTCGACGCGGTGCTGGTGCGCCAAGCGGTGAAGGTCAACGGCATTGACGGCATCGCATTGACCAAGCTGGACGTTCTTGACGGCATGGCGGAGCTGAAGGTGTGCACGGGCTATCGCCTGGCTGGAGAAGACCTGGATCACCTGCCCGCCTCGTCGACCGAGCAGGCGGCGCTGGAGCCGGTCTATGAAGCCATGGCGGGCTGGTCCGAAAGCACCCGCGGCGCACGCACCTGGGCCGGTCTTCCGGCCCAGGCCGTCAAGTACATCCGCCACATCGAAGAGTTGATCGAGGCCCCTGTCGCCCTGTTCTCCACCAGCCCCGAGCGTGACGACACCGTCCTCGTCCACGACCCCTTCGCCGATTAAGGGTTAAGCTATTAAATAAGTAAGGCGTTGAGCAAAGTTTCACGTTTCTGGGTAGTTCAGAATGTTCAGGGAAGAATATGTCAAGGCTCTCGAACTCTTAGCAAAGGCGTTTGAATGTGTCGCCGCCAAGGGGCGTGAACGACCGGTTATAGTTGGTGGGGCCGCTGTTGAATTTTACACCGGCGGCAAAATATTATTCCGTTCCCGGTTGTGTTTTGGAGATGCGGGAGCAGGCCGTTCAGCTTTTTAGAGCAGCCGGAAACATGGATTCTATTCTTGATTTGGAGTATCTTGAACGGCGTATACGTGATGAAACGGCCGGCGCCGCCGGCCTTGATGACTTGAAGGAGGCTCTTGATGACAAATCGGGCCATCACACTTGAGCAACAGCAAGCTCGGCTGACGGAGCTTTGCCCGGAGTATGGCGTCAAGCGTCTTCCCGTATCCGCCAATTCCGGCGGGAGGCGCACGCCTTCCAAGCGCGCACTCCTCAAAGCCATCGAGGACGTCTGCCGCGAACAAGGCCGGGAGCCTCCATTCAAGGCGGCCTTCTAGAGCATTTCCGGACCAAATTGACCCATTCCGACAGGCCCTTTCGGCCCATGGCTGCGTCAAGCGCCTTGGCCGTAGACGAACTACGCCTGGCGGCCCTTTCCTTGCCATGAACCAAAATTGCTCTGACGGAATGGGTCAATTTGGTCCGGAAATGCTCTAGCGCCCGGCGGGCTATTTGAATAGTTTCTTGATCTTCCCCATCAGGGTCGCGGGCTTTTTCTTCTTTTTGCGTTTTCTAATGGTCGGCTCCGCTGGCGGCGGTTTACGCTTGGCGGCGGCCAAGCGCGGATTGGTGTAGGAGTAGAAGATGCGGAAGCCGCCGTTGTCGTTCATCCGGTAGTAGGCGATTCTGTGGATGGTTATGTCCTTGCGGCAGCGTTGCCGGGCGTCGTCTTCCGCCGCCGGCTTATCCGTGATGTGGTGGGACACCTCAAGCCGGCCTTCCTTGAGCTTCTGGCCTTTCTTGCAAATGTAGATTTCAGTTATTTCGCCCATTCGCACGACCCTTCAATCAGCCGCAAACCATATGACGGAATTGTAATGGGGAAACAAAGTTGGGGAAACATTAACAATGCGGTAACGCCTTTTCTGTTATTTTATGGCTCCATCTGCAAGTGGAGGAACGGAAATGATGCTTCGCATTGCCTGGCCCGCTCTGGCCTTCTTGGTCCTCGGCGCCTGCGCCTCTTACGAAAAAGGCGAGGTCGCCGACAGCAGTCCCGGACGCATCAAGATCGCCGTCGATTACGACGCCGCCGTCAGAGGCGTCGACGCCCGCAGACAGGCGGCGGAATTTTGCTCGGGCGTTGACAAAAAGGCCGTTTGGTACGGCCACGACAGGGACGGTAATCTGCAATTCAAGTGTGAAGAGACTTAATCGCCGCTTCCCTGCGTTTGCTTTTTCCGCTCTTGCAACGACGCCTCTTTTTCGGCGTCCACCCACCAAGTTTCGAACTGGGCGCCTTTAATGGGCGTCGTCTCAGGCATTCCCAGCTTGTCCCAGTAGGCGATGCGTTGATAATCCAAATGCCAGTGGGGGATGACGTAGTGGCCCCATTGCAGAACCCTGTCCAGGACCTTGCTTAGGGTGACCAGGCTTTTGCGGTCCTTGGCGGCGATCAGTTTCTCCACCAATTCGTCGATCACGGGATCCTTGATTCCAATGTAGTTGCGGCTGCCCGGGCGCGAAGCGGCGGCGCTGGTCCAATAGCTGCGTTGCTCGTTGCCCGGCGACATGGACTGGCCGAAAGTGGCGACGATCATATCGTAGTCGAAGGTCTCCATGCGCTTGATGTACTGGGCGGTGTCGACGGTGCGCACCTTCATTTTAACCCCCAGGCGCTCCAGGGTCTTGGCGAAGGGCAAAACCACCCGCTCAAAGGAGGGGCTGATCAACAGGGTCTCGAACTTGAAAGCTTTGCCGGATTTGGCGTTAACCAGCTTGCCGTCCTTGATGATCCAACCCGCCTCTTTAAGCAGTTTCGCCGCTATGCGCAGGTTGGAGCGGATGCGGCCCGAGCCGTCGGTGGCGGGCGGTTGGTAGGCCTTGGTGAAGACCTCTTCGGGAATGCGGCCGCGGTAGGGCTCTAAGATGGCCAACTCATCGGCGCCGGGAAGGCCCGTGGCCGCCATCTCCGAGTTGTCGAAATAGCTGCGGGTGCGGACATATTGGCTGTAGAACAGATTCTTGTTGGACCAGGAGAAATCAAAGGCGTAGGCCAGCGCTTGGCGCACCCGCTTGTCCTTGAACAGATCGCGCCTGAGGTTATAGACGAAGCCCTGCATTCCGGCGGGGTTCTTATGCTTGACCTCGATCTTGCGGATCAGTCCCTTGTCGACGGCGGGGATGTTGTAAGCCGTGGCCCAGTTCTTTGAGATATTCTCGAAGCGTAAATCGAAGGCGCCGGACTTGAAGGCCTCCAGCGCCACCGTGGCGTCACGGTAATAGTCGTACTTGATGACGTCGAAGTTATTCATGCCCCGGTTGACGGCAAGGTCCTTGCCCCAGTAATCGGCTATCCTCTCGTAAGTGACGGTGCGGTTGGTGTCGAATTTACCGATCTTGTAGGGGCCGCTTCCAAGGGGCGGCTCCAGGGTCGTCTTTTCGAATTCGCGGTCCCGCCAATAGTGCTCGGGCAGCACCGTCAGTTGCCCCAGGATCAGCGGCAGCTCCCGGTTCTCGCCGGGCTTGAAGGTGAACTTGATCCGATGCTCCGAGGTCGCCTCCACCTTTTCCACGCTGTTGTAGTAAAAGCGATAAAAGGGACGGCCCTTCTCCACCAGGATATTAAAGGAGAAGACCACGTCCTTGGCCGTCACCGGCTTGCCGTCATGCCAGCGCGCCTGCTTGCGCAGATTGAAGGCGACCCACGAGCGATCCTCGGGCAACTCGATGCTTTCGGCCAGCAGCCCGTACTTGCTGAAGGGTTCGTCGGCGCTGTCCACCATCAGGGTGTCATAGATCATGGCGGAGCCGTCGGCGGCCTCGCCCTTGATGATGAAGCCGTTGAAACTGTCGAAGCCGCCGATGGCCGCCAGCTTCACCGAACCGCCCTTAGGCG
>CAJXGZ010000179.1 GCA_913053795.1 uncultured Rhodospirillales bacterium
CCCGGAACATGGGGAAGACGTAGTCGCTGACGAATTCTTCGCGCATATCCTCGATGAAGATTTCCTTGACGCCCATGGCGACGGCTTTTTCCCGGGCCGGCTCCAACTCCTCGCCCTGGCCTATGTTGGCGGTGAAGGTGACCACCTCGCAATCGTAGGTCTCCTTGAGCCAGCGCAGGATCACCGAGGTGTCCAGGCCGCCGGAATAAGCCAACACGACTTTCTTCACGTCCTTGCTCATTACTCACATCGCCTCAACAGGTGATCCCCACGGCAGTATAGGGAAATGACGAAAGGGAGCAAGGACGGGAGACTGAGGCGCTCAGGCGTCGGGCGCGTCTTCGCCGTCATCCAAGTAGCCGGTTTGCTCGGGCGAACAGGCGCGCAGGATTTGTTTTGACAGCTTGTCCAGCAACCGGGCGTCCTCCAGGTCGAATCGCCCGGACGATTCCTTGAGCTTTTCCGCCGTGTTGACCAGGGTCATGCACAGGAAAGCGGCGTAAGCGTAACTGCTGCCCAGCACCCGCCGGTTCAGGTCCTTGGCGACGATTTGCAGCCGATCCAGCATCTCCGCCCCGCCCTCCTCCTTCAGCGCCCGGCCTTCCTTGAGCGCCGGCGCGATACGCTCCACCAGCCAGTGCGCTTGGAAGGCTTGGCGCTCCACCTTGTGGCGGTTGATGCGGACGAGGGCGGCTTGGGCGGCGCGGCGCAGGGCCTTGGCGCCCCCCTTGCCGCAATAGCCCATTTGCAAGGGGTTGGGGACTTCGACCAGGGGCGCCGGCATGCCCTCGGTCCTGGGTTTTTCGCGGCGGTCCGGGCCGATGTAGTCGGTGGTGACCACGAACCGCTTGCGGTTTTCGGTGAGCTTGAGGATGCGGGCGCAGAGGTTTTCCTGGGTGAAGGGCCTGAGCAGCACGTCGTCGGCGCCGGCGTCGATGGCGCTCTTGGCCCGCGCGTTGTCGGAAATAAGCGCCACCACCACCACGAAGGGACTGTGGCCGAACTCCTGATGGCGCACTTGATGGATCAACGAGTCGAGATCGCCCTCGGCCAAAGTGGTCTCGCCGATTAGAAGATGCACGTCCTCTTCCCAAAAAAAGTCCTGCACCCCCTTCAGGTTGCCGGTGTCGACGATTTTGCCGAATCCCATGCCGTTGAGCGCCTCTTTCAACTCGGCGCGGACGCCGGCGTTGGGCTCGGCCAGAAGAACCGTGGCGTTTTCGTAATGAAACCGCGTCATTGATTCTTTCCCAAACCATGGAAATGCGGATCGTCCTCAATTCCGGCGGCGATCCGGGCTTTTTGGCGGCTGAAGCGCAGGCGCTGGCTGTCGGAGCGCAACTGGCCGCAGGCGGCCATGATGTCGCGGCCCCTGGGCGCGCGGATGGGCGCCGAATAGCCGGCGTCGTTAAGGAACTTTGCGAAACGCCTCATGGTTTGTCCGGTGGAGCATTTGAACGGCGCCCCCGGCCATTCGTTGAAGGGCAGCAGGTTGAATTTCACCGGCAACCCCTTAACCAGCCGCACCAGCTGGCGGGCGTGCCCTGGCCCATCGTTGACGCCCCGCAGCATGATGTACTCAAGGGTGATTCGCCGGGCGTTGTGGGCGCCGGGATAGTCCCGCAGCGCCTTGATCAACTGGGCCAGGGGATACTTTTTGTTGATGGGAACCAGCTTGTTCCTGAGTTCGTCGTTGGGCGCGTGCAGGCTGATCGCCAGGTTGACCCCAAGCTCCGCCCCGACGCGGCCGATCATGGGAGCCACGCCCGAGGTGGAGAGCGTTATGCGTCGCTTGGAGATGGCGGTTCCCTCGCCGTCCATGATGATCAGGAGCGCCTTGGCCGTCTCATCGTAATTGAACAAAGGCTCGCCCATGCCCATGACCACGATGTTGGTCATCAGCCGGTCTTTCTTGGCGCGGGGCCATTCGCCTGTGGCGTCGCGGGCGGCCATCACCTGGCCGACGATCTCAGCCGCCGTCAGGTCGCGCGCCAGAAGCTGGGAGCCGGTGCGGCAGAACGGGCAACGCAAGGCGCAGCCCACCTGGGTGGAGACGCACAAGGCGCCGCGATCCTCTTCGGGAAGGAAGACGGTCTCGGTCTCGGCGCCGTCTTCGAACCGGAACAGCCACTTTTTGGAGCCGTCCTTGGAAACCTGTTCGCGGACGACGTCGGGCCGGGCGACGCGGAAAAGCCCATCCAATTTTCCCCGCGCATCCTTGGCGAGGGTGGTCATGCGGGAAAAATCTGTCTCGCCGTGATGGTAAATCCAGTGCCAGACCTGCTTGGCCCGAAACGGCTTTTCGCCCGCGCCCGCCAGCAGCGCCGCCAACTCTTCGCGGTTTCGTCCCACCAGGTTCGTTTTTTCCTGCGTCAGGTGCTTGACCTATTTCACGCCACAGGCCTTGTTGATGGCGTTGTGGGCGGCGATGAAACCGTTGAGCGAGTAGATGTCGGTGGTCTTGGTTCCCCGGCTGGAGACGCCGCGCGCGACCATTTTAGAGCCGGCCCGCATCGCCTTGACCAACGCTTGATCGGTTTTGGAATCATAGGCCCAGGCGAAACCGCCGTCGGTGAACATCCTGAATTCGCGCGAAGCGATGGTCACCGTCACCTCGCTATCCTTTCGAAAGGCGTAGCCGGCGTCCATGTTAACCACGTTTCGGGTTTTCTCGGACAGGCGATGGGTGACCATGAAGTTGACGTCGCCGCGTTTGGTGTATTTGCCCTTAGATTTTTTGGGCGCACTGGCCATGAAGCACACCTTGTTTGCGCCCTCGGCCTCGACGAAGGCGCTCCAATCGCGGAAGGTGTCGATCAACTCGGCTGAAACTGGCGTGGAAACGCTGAGCGCGAGGGCAAGGAACAATCCTGAAATTATTTTCTTCATGTTTTTAATTTTATTCCTCATGGGCCTCCGCGTCTAGAGGGGGGCGTCTAGAGGGGGGGCGTCCAAAAAGGCATCCATTTTTTTGCGGAAAACGGGATCGCCGAACACATGCTTCGGCAGCGGTTCGGCCGGAGGGCCAGGGCGATGCGCGCGCCGCGCGAAGCGGCCCTGGCTGAGCAGACGGTCGTACATGACAATAGCCCCGGCAATGCTGACATTGACGCAAAAGCGGGCGGGAATTTTAATCATGTGGTCGCACCGCGCGACCATGGCCGCCGACAACGAGGCCCGCTCCGGCCCCATCACGTAAGCGGCGCAAGGGGGATGATGAAAGCTCGGCAGGTCTATGGCGGCGTCCAGAAGCTCCACCCCCACCAATTGGCAGCCCTTGGGTAAAAGCAGAGAATCGACATCGGGAAAACTGTAGAACGGCACATGCCCCAACGCGTCCGAGGTGTCGGACTTGCCGCCTTCTCTGCGCCCGTAGGCGGCGGCGACGGTAAACATGAAGCTGGCGTTGAAGGCGTGGGCGGAGCGGAACAAGGCGCCCACGTTCCTGGTTTTCGAGATGCGCTCGACGCCGATGCCGAAGTAGCCGCGCATGGCCCTAGTGGCCTGGGTCAGACATTTGATTGCTCGTCGATGATCAACTCGGCGAGGTTGTCCGCCTGCTCATTGAGTTTTTCAAGGGAGGCGTTGATGTCGTCCGTAGCCCGCGCCGCTTGGCCGGCCAGCACCTTGACCTCGCCGGCGACCACGGCGAAACCCTTGCCGGCCTCTCCGGCGCGATTGGCCTCGATGGCGGCGTTCAGCGCCAGAAGGTTGGTTTCGTTAGCCACCTCGTCGATGCGTTTGGAAACCGCGCCGACCTTTTCAATCTCGGTCACCAGATTCAAAACCTCCTGATTGACTTCGGCGACGTCGGCGGCGCCGTTTTGATTTTGGGCCAGGTCCGACAAGCGGTTGACCACGCTAGTCAGCTCGCCGACGGAGCGGTCTATTTCCGCAGTGGCGGCGCCCGTTTGCTCGGCTAGGCTTTTGACCTCGCCGGCGACCACGGCGAAGCCTTTTCCCTGCTCGCCGGCGCGCGCCGCCTCGATGCGGGCGTTGAGGGCGAGAAAATTGGTCTGCTTGGCGACGCCGGAGATTTGCCCGGCCACGTCGGCCACAATTATGACCTCGTCCTTGATGGTTTTCACCCCCTGCTCCAGAACGGCTTGGGCCTTCTCACCTGTGACGGCGGCGGTCATGGCGGGCGCCGCGGATTCGGCGGGTGGCTCGGCGGCCTCGGACATTTCGTCACCCGGCGTTTCCGGCGTTTTTTTCTCTTCCATGCACCCCCCCAAAAGGTTGGAGCCCTCGCTACCGCTTTGGCGCCTTTTTTAACTGTAACTAGTTCAAATACAATAAGCTATTCTTTACTCATCCAAGAAGTTTTTTCATGCCTTCAGTGAATACAGCATTCTGTCCATTGTGCCGCAACGCCGACACGGCGCCCTACCACCGCGACAACGTCCGCGACTATATCCGGTGCCGGACCTGCGCCTTGGTCTTCGTGCCGGAAAGCCAGCATCTCGGGCCGAAGGAGCAGAAGGCCTATTACGACCTGCACCAAAACTTCCCCGAAGACGAGGGTTACCGCCGCTTTCTGAAACGCCTATTCCACCCCCTCAACGCGCGGCTTAAACCCAACGCCCACGGCCTCGACTTCGGCTGCGGCCCCGGTCCGGCCCTGTCAAGCCTGTTCGAGGAAACCGGCCGCCAAGTCGCCATCTTTGACCCCCTCTACGCCCCCAACCCGGACGTTTTTAACCAACCCTACGACTTCATCGCCCTCAGCGAAGTGGCCGAACACCTGGCCCAGCCGGGCGAGGACCTGGACCGCCTATGGACGCTCATCAAGCCCGGCGGCTGGCTCGGGATCATGACCCAGCGGGTAATCGACAAGGACGCCTTCGCTCGATGGCGCTACATCTTGGATCCCACCCACATCAGCTTTTTCTCCGACGCCACCTTTCATTGGCTGGCGGAGCACTGGGGAAAGAAGGAGCAGGAGCCGACGCTGGTTTTCGAGGGGAAGGATGTGGTGTTGATGGGGAAGCCTTGATCTCAATCTCTTTGCCCCATGCTTTAAAGGGGGTGTAAGGCCAATAATGTTAAGCGTTCTCCCCAATCACATTGAGAAACGGCGCGGCGAAGTCGCGCAGCTTGGCGGCGCCGACGCCGTGAACCTCGGCGAATTCGGTTTCGGTGCGGGGTTTGCGGAGCGCCATGTCCTCCAATGCGCGGTCCGGGAAAATAACGTAGGCCGGAACGTT
>CAJXGZ010000180.1 GCA_913053795.1 uncultured Rhodospirillales bacterium
GGCTTTGCGGCCGCCGGGCGCTGGTCACCAGCGGCCCCACCCATGAGCCCATCGATCCGGTGCGCTACATCGCCAACCGCTCATCGGGCAAGCAGGGCCACGCCATTGCCGGCGCGCTGGCCCGCATGGGGGCCGAGACGGTCCTGGTTTCCGGCCCCACTTATCAACCCGACCCGGCCGGCGTATCGGTGCTGCGCGTTGAATCGGCTGATCAGATGCTGAAAGCCTGCGAAAACGCGTTGCCCGTGGACGTCGCCGTTTGCGCCGCCGCCGTCGCCGACTGGCGTCCCGCCGCGGCCGCCCCATCCAAGATCAAGAAGAACAGCAAGGCCAAGAAAAACGGCAAGCCGCCGGAGATCAAACTGACGGAGAACCCGGACATCCTGGCCAGGCTGAGCGCCGCCGGAAACCGCCGCCCAAGGCTGGTGGTCGGTTTCGCCGCGGAGACCGAACGGGTCATCGAAAACGCGCGCGCCAAGCTGGCCGCCAAGGGCTGCGACTGGATCGCCGCCAACGACGTCTCCGGCGCCCAAGGAACCTTTGGCGGCGACTTCAACGCCATACATCTGGTAACCGCGGGCGGAGAGGTGGAGAGCTGGCCCACCTTGGCCAAAACGGCGGTGGCTCAAAGACTGGCCGAGCGCATCGCCGGCGCTCTGGAGCAAGTGAAATGAACGCCGTCCAGGTTCCCATCCGCCGCCTGCCCCATGCTAACGGCTTGCCCCTTCCTTGCCACGCCACCGCGTTCAGCGCCGGCGTCGATCTGCTGGCCGCCGTCGACGCCCCGGTGACCCTAAACCCCGGCGAGCGGTCGATCATTCCGTCAGGCCTAGCCATCGCCCTGCCTGCCGGCTATGAGGCGCAAGTGCGGCCGCGCTCGGGTCTGGCGGCGAAACACGGCGTCACGGTCCTCAACAGCCCCGGCACCATCGATTCGGACTACCGCGGCGAAGTCGGGGTTATCCTCGTCAATTTGGGCGCCGAGCCCTTCACCATCGAGCGCGGCATGCGCGTGGCCCAGATGGTGGTGGCCCAGGTGAGCGCCATCGCCTGGAGCGAAGCAGAGGCGTTGCCCGAGAGCGTCCGCGCCGAGGGCGGCTTTGGATCAACCGGAATAAAGCACAAGAGTGGATAAAACCATGTTGCGCCTGCCCAAAAAAATGATGTTCTCCATTGAGGCGGTGTTGGACATCGCCTATCACGCCAGCGGCGGACCGGTGCTGTGCCGCGACATCACGCGCCGCCAGGGAATTCCCAAGCGTTACCTGGAGCAAGCGCTGCAACAACTGGTGCGCAAGGGAATCCTGATCGGCGTGCGCGGCCCAAAGGGCGGCTATCGGCTGGCCCGCGAGCGCCGGCGCGTCTCTATCGGCGATATCGTGCGGGTGGTGCGCGAAATTGAAACCGGCGAGGACCCCCTTGACTCCTCCAGCGGCTCGGCGCTGGGGAGCACCGTGGTGCGACCCATGTGGCGGGAGCTTCAAAGCGACGTTCTGCATCACATGGACTCCATCACCATTGATGATTTGTGCACGCGCGCCAACGACGCCGGCATCGAAAGCGAAGGACGAAAAAGTTTGGATTTTTCAATTTAATCAAAAACATACGAAGTTAGGAGGGCGGCAAAATGACACGTAAAAAAGCCAGCGGCGGGGAATTTAGAGGCCGTGTTTACGACAACATCCTAGGGACCGTTGGCGCAACGCCGTTGGTGCGCTTGAGCAGGATCGCCGAGGAAAGCGGCTGCAAGGCCGACATCGTCGCCAAGCTCGAGTGTTTTAACCCATTATGCTCGGTTAAGGACCGTATCGGCTTGTCCATGATCGAGGCCGCCGAGGCGTCCGGCCAAATCGGACCCGACACCGTGCTTATCGAGCCGACATCGGGTAATACCGGCATCTCTCTCGCCTTTGTTTGCGCCGCCAAGGGATACCGGTTGATCCTCACCATGCCGGACAGCATGTCCATTGAGCGCCGCAGGATGCTGGCCTTCCTGGGCGCCGAATTGGTGTTGACTCCGGCCGCCAAGGGCATGCCGGGCGCCATCCAGCGCGCCAAGGAATTGACCGAAGAAACGCCGGGCGCCCTTATGCCCCAACAGTTCGAAAATCCCGCCAATCCCGAAATTCACCGCCGCACCACCGCCGAGGAAATCTGGAAGGACTCAGGCGGCAAGGTGGACGTGGTGGTCAGCGGCGTCGGCACCGGCGGAACTCTCACCGGCGTTGCCGAGGTTATCAAGAAACAAAAGCCCAGCATGAAAATGATCGCCGTCGAGCCCGAAGACAGCCCGGTGTTGTCCGGCGGCGCTCCCGGTCCCCACAAGATTCAAGGAATCGGCGCCGGTTTCGTGCCGGGGGTTCTCAACACCGGCATGATCGACGAGGTTCTTAAAGTGGGCAACGAGACCGCCTTCGCCACCGCGCGCAAGTTGGCGCGCGACGAAGGAATCCCCGTCGGCATTTCCTCGGGCGCCGCCTTGGCCGCCGCCCTTGAAGTCGGCGCGCGTCCCGAAATGGAAGGAAAAATGATCGTCGTGGTGTTGCCCGACTTCGCCGAACGCTACCTTTCCACCGCCTTGTTCGAAGGCTTGGACCTGGAATAAGCCGCACGCCAACCAGAGCCTGTTTAATGAATACCGGGCCACTGAGATCGGTTTTCATTAAACAGGCTCTAGGGGGGGGCGCATGACGTTCAGCGAATCCCAGATCAATCGCTACGCCCGGCATATCCTGCTTAAGGAGGTGGGGGGCGAGGGGCAGGCGAAGCTGCTGGCCTCAAAGGCGCTGGTGATCGGCGCCGGAGGCCTGGGCTCGCCGCTGCTTTTGTATCTGGCGGCGGCGGGAGTGGGGACGCTTGGCGTCATTGACGATGATCGCGTCGACCTGTCCAACCTGCAGCGCCAGATCATCCACGTCACCGGCGATGTGGGACGCCCCAAGGTGGAAAGCGCCGTCCGCGCCATTAACGCCGTCAATCCCGACGTCAGCGTCATTCCTCACCAAGAGCGCCTATGCGCCGCCAACGCCAGGGAGATTATTTCCGGCTACGATATCGTCGCCGACGGTTCAGACAACTTCCCCACGCGCTTCTTAGTCAACGACGCCTGTTATTTCTCGGGCAAAACCCTGGTATCCGCCGCCATCCTCAGATTCGACGGACAGATCGCCACCTTCAAGGCCCATCAAAGCGGCCCCTGCTACCGCTGCATCTTCCGCGAGCCGCCGGCGCCGGGACAAATTCCCACTTGCGCCGAAGCCGGCGTCTTAGGCGCGCTCTGCGGCGCCCTTGGATCATTGCAAGCGACGGAAGTCTTGAAAGAGCTGCTGGGATTGGGCGAAGGCCTTTCAGGATACCTGGTCATCTATGACGGCCTTGCCGCCGCCTTCCGCAAGATCAAGGTGAAGCCGGACCCGGAATGCCCGCTGTGCGGCGATGCGCCGACAATCAAGGACTTGTCCATCCATCTCGACTAAACGATTTTCAGAAGGCTCTCAAAAAGCGGTCCCGGCCGGCCATCGCCGATGGGCTTTCCATCCACCGAAACCAGGGGACGCAGGCCAAGGCTGTTGGTAAGGAAGGCTTCCGCGGCGTTAAAAAATTCCTCGGGTTCAAGGGGGCGCTCCGCCACGTTGGCCGTTTTCATGATTTCGGCGCGCATCACCCCCGGCAACGCGCCTTCCGAGACGGGCGGCGTCGTTAGCGCGCCATTGACGACCAGGAACAGGTTTGCGGCGGCGGCCTCGGCGACGCGGCCCTGGGCGTTCAGCAGGATCGCCTCGCCGGCGCCGCGCGCGGCGGCCTCCTTGCGGGCGAGGACGTCATCTAAGCGATTGAGGCACTTGCAGCGGCACAGGGGCGAGTGTTCGTTGCGCCGGGTGACGGTGGCGATAACGGCGTTGAGGGGCGCCCCGCCGGCGCCGGTTTTCTGGTGCGCCGTGATCAACAAAGTCGGGCGGGGGTCGGCGGGCGGCGCCAAGCCCCGCGGGGCGGGGCCACGGGTCAGCGTCAAGCGAAGGACGCCTTCGCTTAATGAATTGCTCTTAAGCGTCTCAAGCAAGGAGTCTTCAAGGGATTTATCGGAAAACGCCAATGGAAGGCCAAGAATCCCGGCGCCGCGCCGCAATCTTCTTAGATGAGCGTCAAGGCGCAAAGGCCGGGCGTCCCGGGCCAAAATTGTTTCAAACAGGCCATCGCCCAAGGTTAAGCCGCGGTCGGCGGGATCAATGCGGGCCTCAGCCGCCGCAAGAAGTTCGCCGTTGAGGTGGATCATCATGAACCCGTCACCATTGAGCCCCCCGTTGAGTCAAGACTTTCCAGCAAGGCCCGCGCCTTGTCGCGGGATTCATCATACTCCAACGCCGGATCGGAGTCCGCGACAACGCCGCCGCCGGCCTGGGCGACCACTTGGCCGTCCTTGATGGTGAGGGTGCGGATAACGACGCTTGTATCCATGGCGCCGTCGAAACCAAACCAGCCGATAGCGCCGCAATAGGGGCCGCGCCGCGACGGCTCCAACTCGGCGATGATCTCCATGGCCCGGATTTTCGGAGCCCCGGTGACGGAGCCTCCGGGAAAGGCGGCCTCCAGCAAGTCCACCGCCCCCAGCCCCGCCCGCATTCGGCCGCGCACCACCGAGACCAGATGATGGACGTTGGCGAAGCTTTCCAGGGCGGCGATTTCCACCGCCTCAACGCTGCCTAACGCGCAAACCCTGGAAAGGTCGTTGCGCAGCAGATCAACGATCATCAGGTTCTCGGCGCGGTCTTTCTCGCTGGCCAGCAAGCCGGCGGCCAATTCGGCGTCCTCTTTCGAAGAACGCCCCCGTGGCCGGGTGCCTTTGATGGGGCGGGTCTCGACGTTTCCATCGGCGTCCAGCCAGAGGTAGCGTTCCGGCGAGGCCGAGGCGATGGACAAGCCCTCGTCACAGGCGAGGTAGGCGGAAAACGGCGCCGGACTTAAACTTCTGAGACGGCGGTGCAAATCGAAGGGGCGCAACGCCTCTGGCGCCTCGCCAAGAAAGCGTTGGCTCAAGTTGGCTTGAAAAATGTCTCCCGCATGGATGTAGTCAATGACCCGGGAAACCGCCGCTTCATAGTCCTTGCGCGTCGTTTCCGCCCGCCAGGAGCCAATGGGGGCCAAGTCTATGTCACCCAGCTCCGGGGCGCCGTCGACGCGCGCCGCCATGGCTTCGGCGCGTACG
>CAJXGZ010000181.1 GCA_913053795.1 uncultured Rhodospirillales bacterium
CGCCGCCGGGTAAATTGACCGTGCGGGTGGTGGTGGTCCGGTTTAAGGGATTGCCGTCAAAGTCGGCGACCGTATCGTTGACCTGGGTAAGGGAGTTGCCGTTTCTGTTGACCTGATTGACGACGGTTCCATCGGGAAAGGTCATGGTGGTCACCGTGTCTCCACGGTTGTTAACCCCTTGGGTGACGGCCGGAGGACCGCCATGGTTTGCGGGATCCGTTGACGGAGGCGGGGGAAACAGGGGATTGTTCCCGGCGATGGGAACGCCGGCTCCCTGGTCTTGGCCTCCCCCCGTGGTTCCGGGGACGCTGGAGACTCCTGATCCGCCAACCGATTGAGTCGTCGTGAAGTCCACCGGCGGCCCAAAATCGTTGCCGCCGGGCGCAGCCGGAACGTCCGAGACAAAGCCGCCGATGTTGATCTGGGTGGCGGGATCAATGGGCGTTCCGCCGGAGCCCGGTCCTTGCGTTCCGCCCTGGACGCCCGCCGTGGGCGGAACGGTCGGAAAGAGATTTGTGATGGACGTGGGCTCGCCCTCTTGAACGCCTCCTGAACCGCCCCCGTCTATACCCGCTGAGCCGCCGCTGGGGCCGACGCTGGTGGTGGAGACGCGGGGACCGCCTCCCCCATCGCCGGAACCCGGCGCGGCGCGGTTTATGTCGCCGTTTGGACTAACGGTTAAGGTTACGGTTTGACCGGTTTCAGGGTCGGTTCTGTTAATCACCCGGCCGCCGTCCGGTAAATTGGTTACGGTGGTTTGGGTGGTCAGACTGCCGCTTGATCCATCGCCCTGAGGGCCGTCAGGCGCCGGTCCACCCTGCTGTCGTTGCCGAACCAAACCGCCAAGCCGATTAATTTGATTGCTCAGATCGGCGGGGTTTCTGGGAGGGTTCATGGGACCAGGGTTCACATAGCCTCCGGCGTTCCCGCCGCCTTGCAAGGTGGCGCCTTGCGCGGCGCCCCTGCGTATGATGCCGGCCTCCCTCTGACGAACCCAAGGATCAATTCCGCCGCCGCTGCTATCATCATGTTGGTCATTCGATGTCGAGGTGTTGGACGGAGGTGGTTTGCTGGAGGCGCCTCCTTCCTCGCCGCAACAGGCGTCCGCCTGGGTTATAAAAAGTGCTGGCGCCGTTAAAGCGAGCGCCAGGGCGAATGCGCTGATTACTGTCCCTTTGCCCCTTCCCCACGCCATGATAGACATCCCCAACACCCCATTATTCCATGGATGAATTTTTTTAGACTTTGTCCAATCCCATTATTATAGCTATTCCGCTCCTTCTTGTGAACAGGCCAAAAAAGCCGCCGAGATTATTCGCGGCGTCAATTCCGTAGATGGAGAACGTCCGAAGGTTGGGGGTCAGGTCTTGCATTTTAGCATTTACACGATGCGCAAGGCTGTGAAAAATGCTAAAATGCAAGACCTGATCCCCCGCTTGTGACCCTCCGCTTGGGAATGACGAAGAGGGGCGCGGGAATGACGGTTTCGGGATAAATAGAGAAGCCCTAATCTAGCCTATGTGGACGATTCTTTCCTCCCCCCCGCTCTACAGCAACAACCACGCCGCCAGTCCCAAAAACACGGCAAAGCCGACGACGTCCGTAATCGTCGTCAGGATGACGCTGGAGGCCACCGCCGGGTCGACGCCGTTTCTTTCCAGCATCAGGGGGATGGTGGTTCCGGCCAATCCGGCGACGATCATGTTGACGGTCATCGCCATAGCGATGACGGCGCCCAAGGCGGGGCTATCGAACCACAGCCAGGCGACGACGCCGGTGAGGACGGCGAACATTATTCCGTTGGCGGCGCCGACCATCAATTCCTTGCCGATGATGCGCATGGCGTTGGTGGTCGTCAGCTCCTTCATGGCCAGCGCCCTGACGGCCACGGTCATGGTTTGGGTTCCGGCGTTGCCGCCCATGGAGGCGACGATGGGCATGAGCACGGCCAACGCCACCATTTGGCTGATGGTTCCCTCGAACATGCCGATGACGACGGAGGCCAAAATGGCGGTGAGCAGGTTGACCAGCAGCCAGGCGAATCGCGAGCGGGTGGTGGTCAGGGCGGCCTCGTAAAGGTCGTCCTCTCTGACGCCGCCGAGAAGCATGATGTCTTCCTCGTGTTCTTCGTCGATAACGTCGACCACGTCGTCGACGGTGACGGCGCCGATCAAGCGCCCCGCCTCGTCGACCACCGCCGCCGACACCAGGTCGCGCTGGCGGAACAGGAAGGCCACTTCCTCCTGGTCCATGTCCGCCGGAACCGTCTTGATTTCGGCGATCATCAGGTCGGCGACCTTGGCCTTGCGCTTGCTTCTCAAAAGGCGGCTCAAGGTCAATGCCCCGAGCGGGCGGTGGGCGGGATCGACGACGAAGATGTTGTAAAAGACCTCGGGCAGCGAATCGTCCCCGGCGTCGGCGCTTTTGCGCAGGAAGTCGATGGTTTCGCCGACAGTCCAGTGGACTGGGGCGCACACCACTTCGCGCTGCATCAGGCGCCCGGCGCTGTCCTCGGGATAGGCCAGGCCCTCCTCGATGCGGGAGCGCTCGACGGGTGGGATGGCGTCCAGGACCTGCTGGCGGTCCTCCTCGTCCAGGTCCTCCACCACCTCGACGGCGTCGTCGCTTTCCAGCTCGCTGACGGCGGCGGCCATGTCCTCAGGCCCCAGCGCGTCGAACACTTCGTCGAGCACCGCGTCGTCAAGCTCGGACAGGATTTCGGGATTGAAGACGTCGCGCAGGGCGCCGATGACGGCGCCGCGCTCGTCAGGGCTCAGGCGCTCAAGCAGGCCGGCGGCGTCGGCGTGATGAAGGGGCTGGAAAAGCTCCTTGAGGCGGGCCGAGTCATCGGCGGCCAAGGCCTCATGAACGTCGGCCTCGATGGAGCCGTCAAGATCGTAGGCGGATTTCTCGGAAGGGGCCGGGTTGGTCATCGCCCATGTCTCCCCTCCAAAAAGCCTTAAAGAATTAAAATGGTGCGGTCGAGAAGACTCGAACTTCCACGGGATTGCTCCCACAGCGACCTCAACGCTGCGCGTCTACCAGTTCCGCCACGACCGCGAAAAAACTTGCGGCGACCACGAAGGTTGCCGTTACACTTGTGAGGGGGATGTAGCAAATAGCCGGACCGCGATCAAGCCAATGCCCAAGAAATTAATTGAAAAGTTCGTTGAATTGCGGGTCAGCGGCGCCCTTGAGCCCTATCAGGAGGCGGTGGCCTTCATGGAGCGGCGGGTTGGCGAAATCCACATCGGCGCGGCGCCGGAGACCCTGTGGCTGCTGGAGCACCCTCCCCTCTACACGGCGGGGACCAGCGCCGCCGACGGCGAGTTGCTGGACCCCGGGCGATTCCCCGTCTTCCAGACCGGGCGCGGCGGCCGCTACACCTATCACGGGCCGGGACAGCGGGTGGCCTATGTGATGCTCGATCTGTCCAAGCGCGGCAATGACGTGCGCGCCTTCGTCCATTCCCTGGAAGACTTGGTGATCGCCGCGCTCGACCAATTCGGCGTAAAGGCCGAGACGCGCGCCGGCAGGATCGGCATCTGGGTGGACAGGGGCCAAGGACGCGAGGAAAAGGTGGCGGCCATCGGGATAAGGGTCCGGCGCTGGGTCGCCTACCACGGCGTCGCCATTAACGTTGATCCCGATTTAAGTCACTTTTCCGGCATCACGCCGTGTGGAATTTCCAATCATGGGGTGACGTCCTTGAAGGCTTTGGGCGTCGCCTGCGCCATGGAAGACGTGGACCGGGCGTTGATTTCCTCTTTTGAAGATATCTTCAAAACGCCGATAAAGATTGCCCTCAAGGGCAAACTTTGAGCACTTTTATATGAAAAAAATCCAAACCTGACCGCCGTCTCCGCCAAGGACCAGGGCCGCAACCGCGTCCGCGGCTGGGACGGCCCCGGCCGTCTAACCGTCTGCGATGCGGACGGAACATGCTAAAGAGAAAAGCGAAAGAAAGGCGCAACAGTAATGAAAGCAGACAATTGAATTTGTTATCAACGCTTTTAGATGATATATATTAGCCTTGAATGTAATTTTGACATTTTGGAGGAAACCGCAACTGAAGGGTGAACAATGAATCGCCGGAAATCCTTGATGGCCGTCGCGCTCTCGGTCGCGATCGCCTGGGCGGTCTACGGCGTCTTTGGCAATGCGGGGAGTGAAAACGCTGCGATTCCCGAGACAAGGCCGGCAGACCATGATGAGGCTGCCGGCGAAAATCTTGGCGCCGAGGATCGAGGCGCAGCCGAGCATGCGGCGGATGGGAAAGCCGAAAACAGCGTCATTTTGACACAGTCGCAGATATTACTGGCGGAAATCGCGACAACGCCTGTGATCGCCGCGCGCGTGCCTATCGAGTTTCTATTTACCGGAGAAGTCAAATTCAATCAGGAGCGGGCCACGCATATTGTCCCCCGTCTTACGGGCATCGTAACAAAGGTCAAGGCGATCCTGGGCGACCGTGTGACGGAGAATTCCGAAATGGCGGTTATTGAGAGCCGCGAACTTGCGGAAATGAGGGCCGCCTACCTCACGGCCCTCGAGCGCACGAGGTTGGCGCTATCGAGATACAAGCGAACGTCGACTCTCTGGGCTCAGAAAATCAGTCCTAAACAGGACTTTATCGACGCCGAGGCGAACTTGGCCGAAAACCGCTTCGAAAAGCTTGCCTTCGAGCAGCAACTAAAGGCGCTCGGTTATACGCAAGAACAGCTAGAGCGGCTCGTCACGGATAAGAACATATCCTTTACCGAATTCAAAATTCTTGCGCCATTCGGTGGGACCGTGATCGAGAAATACTTCACTAAAGGCGAATTCGTGGAGAAGACAAAGCCGCTCTACGTAATCGCCGATCTGCAAAAGGTCTGGGTTTTCGCCAACGTTTACCAAGGGAACATCAAAAATGTCCGGCTGGGCCAGACAGCATCCGTAACGTTGGATTCTTACCCCGGCCGGAAATTTGGCGGTGACGTCACCTGGATTGCGGACACGCTGGACGAACGGACCCGGACGCTTAAAATTCGCGTCGAGGTCGACAACCCGGACCGCTTGCTCAAACCGGGCATGTTTGCGAACGTTGCGCTGATAATCAAGACTGGGGATAACGGACCGGTGGCGCCGGCGTCGGCCATA
>CAJXGZ010000182.1 GCA_913053795.1 uncultured Rhodospirillales bacterium
CCCCACGAGGTCTTCCGTTTGGCGAAAAGTGGTGCGCTTACAACCTGAATCTGCCGAGAAAAATTCACAATTCAAGACCTGACCCCAACATCACGGCGATAACTACGCCGATATGCTGGAGGACTGGCGCGGCGGACGCTACCTGCGAATGGCGTCTCCGATCGCCAAGCCTGAAGGCGTTTTGAAGCTTGTTCCAAAATAATTATGAAATGAGCAGCCTGGGCGTTCTTCACGGCGATGATTTGGTCCAAAGCCAACGAACGCGCCCTTCAATTGACCAATGAGAAAGGCGGGGCCTACATCCACCCCTATTATGAAGATTGGTATTATATGCGCCACAGGTGAAGATTGGTCCCCCGGCGGTCGCCAACGGCGACGGTTTCATCCGCTGGAAATTCGGGAACTTTGAAGGAATTGCTGATGAAAAGGCTTCCGGGACGCATTTCGGTCCGGACCTTCTGATAGAGCTCCGCCATGGGCGCCGGAGAGAGGAAGCAGTAAACCACATCGTAGCCGCTTAAGTCCTGCTTCCAATAATCCCTGAAGATGATGCGGACGTTGGGCGGACCAAAAAACTTAAGGCGAAGCCATGACGCCAGAAACAACGCCGGCGCCGACTCGATCCCGGTCAAGCTCGCCAATGGACGCCGCCGGGCGAGATAGGCTAGAACGCCGCCAAAACCGCAACCGAGGTCCGCAAACGCCAAATCCGTTTTTTCCGGAAGAAGTTCCGCCAACGCCGTCCTGGTTTTCCGGTTTGTGAGATAGAGGGGGACCTTCCCGCCGGCGCTGTTCCAGTAAATCAGCAAGAGAGACAGAAAAGCCGAAGGATAAATCCACGAAGGCGCTTGCGCCCATACCCCCAACGCCAACGCCGGAGGCAACAGCAGTTGAAAAACCAACCACCAACGCCTTAAGCCGAAGAACCTTCCGAGCAGGGCCGCAAGTCCGCCCTGAAAGAAAAAAATCAGGAGAAACAACGGCGTAGCCTTGCCGCTTCCCGCCATCAACCACCAAATCACGCCCAGAAGCGGAACAGCGACGGCGATTTGGGCAAGCAGGGCGACGCTAAGCAAAGATATGCGCCAATTTGTAAAAACATTATCCATGGCGGATCAATAAATTTGACCTCCGAGATGTTTTTCATTGCGCCAGAAATAAATGGTGAGAATATACTGTTTCAATTAAATAATTTTTCTGGGTATGGTTTCTGAGAAAAATGCTGGAATGACTCGAGTTTCCCCCTATATACGAATCAGAGGGCGGCGCCATCTCCTATGGTTATTCTGACGCACTTTTTAATTTATAACAATCAAATACTTATCATGGTTCTTTAATGTTATTTATTGTTGGTTTATTGGTTGTTTTTGGGTCTGTCCTTGGCGGTTATGTGGCCGCCGATGGTCACCTAGGCGTTCTTTGGCAGCCTTTTGAATTCGTCATCATCTTTGGCGGAATGATCGGCGCCTTTATCATCGCCAGCCCCAAGGATGTCTTGAAGGGCGTCGGAAAGGCCTTCGCAGGCACTCTTATCAAAGGTCCAAAACATGGCAAGGACGCCTATATTGAGTTGATTGGCCTGCTTTACTCTCTTTTCAAACTGGCCAAGACCAAGGGTGATTTGGCCTTGGAGGGGCATGTTGAAAACCCCAACGATAGTCAGCTTTTTCAGCAGTTTCCTAAGTTTCTAGCCGATCACCACGCCGTTGAGTTCCTGTGCGATTACTTACGCCTATTGACCCTGGGCACAAGCAACGCCCATGAAGTTGGCGACATTATCGACCAGGAACTGGACATCCATCACCAGGAAGAGCACGCCATCGTCGGCGCCATCTCCAACATGGCCGACGGCGTCCCGGCGCTGGGAATTGTCGCCGCCGTGCTGGGCATTATCCACACCATGGGCTCTATCACCGAGCCGCCGGAAGTGCTCGGGAAACTTATCGGCGGCGCCTTGGTTGGAACCTTTTCCGGAATTTTGATGTGTTACGGTTTTATGGCGCCCGTCGCCCAATCCGTCGGCGCTTCCTTTGAGGCGGACAGCCGCTATTTCACCTGTATAAAGACGGGGATTATCGCGCATATGCAGGGGTATGCGCCCCAGGTCTCCGTTGAATTCGCGCGCAAGACATTGGCGTCCAACGTTCGTCCGACGTTTGCTGAAGTCGAAGAAATGATAGGAGACCTGCCCTCGGCTGGTTAAACTATTGTTATGGTGGATCCGTTACAGCCGATAATCGTCAAAAAGGTCATCAAGAAGGATGGCGGCCATCACGGCGGCGCTTGGAAGATCGCCTACGCTGATTTTGTGACGGCGATGATGGCCTTTTTCCTTCTGTTGTGGCTCTTAAATTCAGTTACTCAGGAGCAGCTTGAGGGCGTCGCCGATCATTTCGCGCCGGCTTCCGCGTCCCTTCAGTCCAGCGGCTCCGGCGGCGTTCTCGGCGGCAAGGTCATGTCCGAGGAAGGCGCCATGACCGCCACCACCTCGCGGGCCAGCGTTTCCATGGACCTCCCCCCCCCCAGAGCGGGTTCCGGCGGCGAGTCTTCCTCCGAAGCCGAACCCGAAACGACCCCCGCTGACGCCGGCGCTGAAGAGGTCATGAAAAGGAAAGAGGAGGAGCAGTTCAAGAAGGCCGAGGAGGAACTGAAAAAGGCCATTAATAAAATTCCTTCCCTCAGGCAGTTGAAGAACAGCCTGGTCATCGACAGCACGCCCGAGGGGTTGCGCATTCAGCTTGTCGACCAGAAAGGCCTCGCCATGTTCCCAAGCGGCAGCTCCAAGATGTTCCTTCACACCAAAAAATTGTTGGAGTTGGTGACCAGGGTGATCTCGACCATGCCCCAAGACCTGGCGATCTCCGGCCATACCGATTCCGTCAAGTTCGTCTCGAACAGCGGTTACAGCAACTGGGAGCTGTCGGCCGACCGCGCCAACGCCAGCCGCCGCCAGTTGTTGCATAACGGCGTACCCTATGAGCGCATCAGCAGGGTGGTCGGCAAGGCCGACACCGAGCCTTTGCTTAAGAATGATCCGAAAAATCAAAAAAACAGGCGAATCAGCATTATCCTTTTGCGCGGGACCGGGCATAAACAAGGCGCGAAACAGCCGTCAGCAGAAGAAAAATGGACTCCCCCCTCTGTTCTGGAGCCGACCAGGAATTATCTCGCCAATCCTCCCGCGGCGCCAAAGGCGGAATAATCTTTATTTATTGTTGCTGGAAATGAAGCACAACCCAATTAACACCGCCAGTTTCTTCTTCACGACAACCCCCTTGCCGTGCCCTTACCTGCCTGACCGGGAGGAACGCCGTGTGGTGACGGAACTGGTCGGCCGCGACGCAGCTTCCCTTCATGACACGCTTTCATTGGCCGGATACCGCCGCTCTCACAACATCGCTTATGCGCCGGCCTGTCCTGATTGCGACGCCTGCAAGGCGGTTCGCGTTGTCGCCGGCGGGTTCAAGCGGACCCAATCTCATCGCCGCGTCTGGAAGCTCAACGCCGGATTGAAAGGCGTGGAAGCCGTAGCCCAGGCGACGGAGGAGCACTATGCGTTGTTCGCGGCCTATCAGAGCGCGCGCCATGGCGAAGGCGAGATGGCCAAGATGGATTATCTGGATTATCTGGCGCTGATTGAAGACACCCCCGTGGATACCTTCCTTGTGGAATTTCGCGATCCTGTCCTGGGACTCGTTGCGGTCTGTCTGGTCGACCGCATTCGCAACGGTCTTTCGGCAGTCTACAGCTTTTTCGATCCGGCCTGCGCCAAACGCAGCCTCGGCACATTTATGATTCTGTGGCTGTTGCGGCGCGCCAAGGAGCTGGGACTTGATCATGTTTACCTGGGATTTTTTATCGAGGACTGTCCCAAAATGTGCTACAAAACCGGTTTCCAGCCCTTACAGGGAATCACGCCTCAAGGTTGGCGGCGCGTGACCAAGAAGAAACAGCAAACATGAAACGCCGAAAGTTCCTAAAAAGCGTCTCCGCGGCTGGCCTTGCCGGCGCCGTGGCGGGCGCCTTTCCCGCTCCCGCCATCTCCAAGGGCCTCAAGGAATGGAAGATGGTCACCACATGGCCGAAGAATTTCCCGGGCCTTGGAACCGGCGCCAACCTGCTCGCCGATTTTATCGGCAGGGCCAGCGAGGGACGTCTGACCATAAAGGTTTACGGCGCCGGCGAAATCGTTCCCGCCTTCGAGTCCATGGATGCGGTTTCCGGCGGCACGGTGGAGATGGGGCACGGGGCGCCCTACTACTGGAAGGGCAAGGTGGCGGCCGCCCAGTTCATCGCCTCCATGCCCTTCGGCCTGACCGCCCAGGAGCAAAACGCATGGCTTCACTTCGGCGGCGGACAGGAACTGGCCGGCGAGGTTTACAGGGAGTTGGGCTGCAAGTTCTTCGCCAGCGGCAACACCGGCGCCCAGATGGGCGGCTGGTTCAATAAGGAACTCACCAGCCTTCATGATTTCAAGGGCCTGAAAATGCGCATTCCCGGCCTTGGCGGCGAGGTGATCAA
Organism: uncultured Rhodospirillales bacterium; assembly: GCA_913053795.1. Classification (GTDB taxonomy): domain Bacteria; phylum Pseudomonadota; class Alphaproteobacteria; order Rhodospirillales; family 2-02-FULL-58-16; genus CAJXGZ01. The sequence goes on from CAJXGZ010000182.1 coordinate 4,522, forward strand.
GGCCGCCGGCGGCAACGTCGTCAACCTTCCCGGCGGCGAGATTCCCCCGGCGCTGCAGTCAGGCGCCATCGACGCCGCCGAATGGGTCGGCCCTTACAACGACTTGGCGTTCGGCCTCTATAAGAGCGCCCAGTTTTACTATTACCCCGGTTGGCATGAACCGGCGACGACCTTGGACAACTTCATCAATCTCAAGGCTTGGGAATCGTTGCCGGACGACCTTAAGGCCATCGTCGAGGCGGCCAACGCCGCCGTCAACCAGATCGTGCTCAGCGAGTTCACCGCCCGCAACAACGCGGCGCTGGGGACGTTGATGAACGAGCATGAGGTGGTTCTCAAGAAATTCCCCAACCCGATCCTCGATGGCTTGGGCGCCCTCTCAGGCCGCGTTCTGGACGAGCTGGCGTCCAGGGACCGCTTAAGCCGCAAGGTGATGGACAGCCTGTTGAACTTCCGCCTGGACGCCCTTTCCTGGTCCAAGCGCTCCGAGCAGGCCTTCATGGCGTCGCGCTCCCTGCCCTTCAAGTTCGCCAAGCCGTCCTACAGGGAGACCCCCTCATCCCTCCAGCCGTT
>CAJXGZ010000183.1 GCA_913053795.1 uncultured Rhodospirillales bacterium
AAGGCCCCTACGGCGACCACACCGGATATTACAACGCGGTGGAGCCTTTTCCGGTGTTCACCATCAGCGCCATCACCATGCGCAAAAATCCCATTTATCTCTCCACCTTCACCGGCCGCCCCCCCGACGAGCCCTCGGTGCTGGGCGAAGCCCTCAACGAAGTGTTCATCCCCCTGCTCACCCAGCAGTTTCCAGAAATCGTCGATTTCTGGCTGCCGCCGGAAGCTTGCTCGTACCGCATGGCCGTGGTCTCCATGAAGAAGGCCTATCCCGGCCACGCCAAGCGGGTGATGATGGGGGTGTGGTCATACTTGCGCCAATTTATGTATACAAAATTCGTAATCGTCGTCGACGGCGACATCGACGCCCGGGACTGGAAGGACGTCATGTGGGCCGTCGCCGCCAACGTCGACCCGGCCCGCGATCTGACGGTCATCGAAAACACCCCCATCGACTACCTGGACTTCGCCTCGCCCGAGCCCAGCTTGGGAAGCAAAATGGGCCTGGACGCCACCACCAAAATACCGCCAGAGACCAAGCGTGATTGGGGAAAGAAGCTCCGTATGAGCGACGACGTCATCGAGGAAGTCAGCCGCAAATGGAAGGCCATGGGCCTTCCCGGCGACGGAAAGTCCATTTGGAAGTAGGGGCTGTGCGCGGCGATGAGATGTTGATCGAACTGAAGAGAGCAATCTTGTCCCGGCCGCCGCCCTCATCTAAAGTCGCTTTGTGGGGACGGGAAGAGGCCAACGTCCTGTTAACGATAGGCAAAGGGGGCATGTATTCCATGGCGAATCCTGAGAAGCCACGCAAGGAGCCTTACGCCGTCGAGGTGGAGACGGGCGAAGAGTATTACTGGTGCGATTGTGGATTGACCGCCAGCCCGCCCTGGTGCGACGGCGCCCACAAGGGCACGCCCCATGAACCCATTATGTTCATCGCCAAGAAAACGGAGACGGTTTACCTCTGCGGCTGCGCCAAAAGCAAAAACAAACCTTATTGCGACGGGACTCACCAAGAGCTGTGATCATCATCAGGACTTTCCTCGCCGGGCTCTTCGCAGGACTGATCTTGGTCCTGGGCGCTTGCGATACGTTTTCAAGCGCCGTTCCGCCGCCGCCGTGTCCGCGCCCCGCCATTTACGCGGAAACAGCGAACGTCACGAAATTCCGTGAAGGACCGGGGCGGGATCTTATTGACGTTGTCGCCGAGGGCAAGATCATTGGCTTCAGCGGCGGATGCAATTACGATTTCGACGAAGAAACGGGCGAGGGCGTTCTTACGGTGGAGATATCCGTGGATTTCGAGGCGCACCGCGGTACAGCCAACAAGGACCGCAAGGCCAAGTTCGATTATTTCATCTCCGTCACCGATCAGAACCACAATGTGCTCAGCAAGGGAGTTTTCGATGTCGATATCGAATTCCCCGGAAACCGCACGCGCGCCGGCTATACGGATGACGATCCGCCGGTAAACCTGGAAATTCCATTGCAAAAAGGCCAAATCGGCGAGGATTTCAACATCCTTATCGGCTTCCAACTCTCCAATGACGAACTGACGTTCAACAGGCGCCAACGCAAAATCAGCGTTGGCCCAAGCAAGTGATTAGCTGGAAATGATCATGGCCGGCGCAAACAAGGATCAAACCCTTAAACGGACTCCGCTGGACGCCCTGCACCGCGAACTCGGCGCCAGGATGGTTCCCTTCGCCGGCTACGAAATGCCCGTGCAGTACACGGAAGGAATCATCGCCGAGCACCTGCATACGCGCAGCGAAGCGTCTTTTTTCGACGTCTCCCACATGGGCCAGGCCATCTTGCGCGGCGGCGACGTGGCGGCGGCCTTGGAGACCCTGACGCCCGGCGATATCCAGGACCTGCCCGTGGGCAAGTCGCGCTACGTGGTGCTCACCAACGAAGACGGCGGTATAATCGACGACCTGATCGTCACCAACCACGCCAATCACCTTCATCTGGTGGTTAACGCCGCCTGCAAGGATAGCGACTATGAGCTTTTGGCGTCAAAGCTGGAGGGACGCTGCACCCTGGAAGACCGCAAGGACCGGGCGCTTTTCGCCTTACAGGGACCGAAGGCGGCGGCGGTCATGGGGCGTATGGCGCCCGCGTGCCGTCATCTTTTGTTCATGACCACGGAGCCCTTGAAGGTGGCCGGCGCGCCCTGCCTGGTCAGCCGCACCGGCTACACCGGCGAAGACGGCTATGAAATTTCCGCTCCCGCCGAGGACGCGGAACACTTGGCGGGCCTGTTCCTGGAGGAGCCCGAGGTGAAGATGGCGGGCCTGGGCGCGCGCGATTCCCTGCGCATGGAGGCGGGACTGTGCCTCTATGGAAGCGACATTGACGAAACAACGACGCCGGTGGAGGCGGGCCTCACCTGGACGATCTCCAAGCGCCGCCGCGCCGAGGGCGGGTTCCCGGGCGCCGGCGTCATCCTTCGCCAGATCAACGAAGGAGCCAAGCGCAAGCGCGTCGGCATCCGTCCCAAAGGCAAAATTCCGGCCCGCGCCCATACCCAGGTGACGGACGCCGGCGGCAATATTATCGGCGAGGTCACCAGCGGCGGCTACGGCCCAACCGTGGGCGGCCCCATCGCCATGGGCTATGTCGGGAAAGATCACGCCGAGCCCGGGGCCAAAATTAATCTAATTGTTCGCGGCAAGGCGTTGCCGGGGCGCATTGAAAAACTGCCTTTCGTCGTGCGTCGATATGTAACTAGATAGGTGGGGAGACATGACAACGAAATACACCAGCGAGCATGAATGGATCAGCGTCGAAGGGGACGTTGGGACCGTCGGCGTCACCGATTTCGCCCAGCACCAGCTCGGCGACATCGTTTTCGTGGAATTGCCCGAGGCGGGCAAACCCCTGAATAAGGGCGAGCAGGCCGCGGTGATCGAGTCCGTCAAGGCGGCCAGCGAAGTCTACGCGCCCGTTGGCGGCGAGGTGATCGAAGTCAACCAGCCGCTTGAGGATGAGCCCGGCAAGGTCAACGACGACGCCATCGGCGAAGGCTGGTTTTTCAAGCTGAAGATCGCCGACGCGCAAGAGTTGGACGGCCTCATGGATGACGGCGCCTACAAGGATTACGTTAAAGGACTCGAGTAGTCTCCCATGCGTTACCTGCCGCTTACCGACAACGACCGCCAAAAAATGCTGTCCGCCATCGGCGTCGGCTGCGTCGGCGACCTGTTCATCGACGTTCCGAAAAAGGCGCGCATGGCCTCTCCTTTGGATTTGCCCGAACACATGGGCGAAATGGAAGTGGAGCGCCTCTTCAACGATTTGGCCATGAAGAATTTGAGCGTCTCTTGCGCCCCTTCCTTTCTTGGCGCCGGCGCCTATAGCCACCATGTTCCGTCCCTGGTGGATCACCTGGTCCAGCGCGGCGAATTCCTCACCGCCTATACGCCCTATCAGCCGGAAATTTCACAAGGCACGCTTCAGTGCATGTTCGAGTTCCAGACCCAGGCGGCTTTGATCACCGGCATGGATGTGGCCAACGCCTCCATGTACGACGGCGCCACCGCAACGAGCGAAGCGGTGATGATGGCCGGGCGCGCCGCCAAGCGGAGCAAAGCCGTGCTTTCGGGCGGGCTGCATCCCCATTACCGGGACGTCGCCGCCACCTCGGCGCGCTTCGCCGGATCGGAGGTTGTGGCCGCCGCGCCCGATTTTCCCAACCGCCAAGACGAGGAAAATCTGGCCCAACTGATCGACGGGGAAACGGCGTGCGTGGTTATGCAAAACCCCGACGTTTTCGGCCGCCTGCACGATATGAGCGCCATCGCCGAGGCCTGCCATGAGGCCGGAGCCTTGCTGGTGGCGGTGGTCACCGAGGCGGTCTCCCTCGGGGCCCTCAAGCCGCCCGGCGAAATGGGCGCCGACATCGTCGCTTGCGAGGGCCAGTCCTTGGGCAATTCCCTGAATTTCGGCGGCCCCACGGTGGGTCTTTTGTCGGCGCGCCAAAAGTTTTTGCGGCAAATGCCGGGACGCCTGGTGGGCGAGACCGTGGATGTCGACGGCCAGCGCGGCTTCGTGCTGACCCTTTCGACCCGCGAGCAGCATATCCGCAGGGAAAAGGCCACCAGCAACATCTGCACCAATTCGGGCCTGTGCGCCTTGGCTTTCTCCATCCACTTGACGCAACTGGGCGAAGCGGGGTTCGCCAAGCTGGCGCGGCTTAATCACAAGGCGGCCCTGACCCTTGCCAAAAAACTCGACGCCGTCAAAGGCGCAGAAGTTCTGAACGCAACGTTCTTCAATGAATTCACCGTGCGCCTGTCCAAACCGGCGGCGCCGGTCGTCAGCGCCCTGGCCGAAAAGGGGATTCTCGGCGGCGTTCCCCTCTCGCGCCTCTATCCCGGCGACGCCCATATGGAGCCGCTCTTGCTGGTGGCGGCGACGGAGACGGCGACAGAGGAAGGGATGGACGCCTTCGCCGGCGCCTTGGAGGATTTGCTGTGAGTCCCCCCATTACCAAGAATCGGGGCCTGCAACTGGAGGAGCCGCTGATCTTCGAGCAGGATTCGCCCGGCGCCTCGGGCGTTGATTTGCCCGATATTTCCTTAAAACAAGACCGCTTGGGCGGCTTGGTGCGCACCGGCGCCATTGGCTTGCCGGGACTGTCCGAGCCCCAGGTCATGCGCCACTACCTCAGACTGAGCCAGAAGAACTATTCCATCGACGCAGGCTTCTATCCGCTGGGCTCGTGCACCATGAAGCACAATCCCCGGCTCAACGAGAAATTGGCGCGCCTGCCCGGCTTCGCCAATTTGCACCCCCTTCAGCCCGAGGAGACCGCGCAAGGGGCGCTGGAGGTCATGGAGCTTACCGCCCATTGGCTCAAGGTTCTCACCGGCATGCCGGCCATTACCCTGTCCCCCGCCGCCGGCGCCCATGGCGAGTTGGCGGCGCTGCTCGTCGCTGCCGCCTATTTCCGCGACCTTGGCGAAGATCGCATCACGCAGCTCGCCAAAGGCCAAGGTCAGCACCCGCACCAGCCCGTAGGCGACGAGGAGGCCGATCGGCACCGCGATGA
>CAJXGZ010000184.1 GCA_913053795.1 uncultured Rhodospirillales bacterium
CAGTGGAATTCATTGGGTTATTGTTGGAGGAGAAAGCGGCCCTAAGTCACGGCCAATAAAGAAAGAGTGGGTTCAAAACATCCAGCGTCAGTGCAGCAGGCAAGACGTGGCGTTCTTTTTCAAACAGTGGGGCGGCAAGAACAAGAAAAAGGCGGGGCGGCAATTAAACGGGCAAATTTATAACGAATATCCTTCGTTTGCCTTAGCCGCGGAGTAGCCGCCATTTCCCGCGGCGCGATTATTTTTGACTTTAACGGCGCTCCACGAAATCCCAGCCTCTTCAGTCTTGGAAAATTCATGTAGTGTCCCGCAAACAAAGTGCGTGTACTTTAGGACCATGACTGAAAAATACGTCTGGCCGGTGAAGGCCTACAGCAACGATTCCTTTCTCGACAGCCGCGAGGCGCGGCCCCTTCGCATCTTGTCCGAATACATCGAGCCGGACGCGCGCTTCGCCGAGTTCCAGATTTCCGACACCATCGTTTTCTTCGGTTCGGCCCGCACCCCGTCCCGCCACGAGGCCAGGAAAAACCTGAAGGCCGCAAAAATGAACGGCGCCGGCGTCGAGGACGCCGAACGGGACTTGGCCATGTCGCGATACTACGAAGACGCCCGCTGCTTGGCCAAGCGCCTGACCAAATGGTCCAAGGGCCTGGAAAAGGGAACGCGGCGGTTCGTGGTGTGCTCCGGCGGCGGGCCGGGAATCATGGCGGCCGCCAACCGCGGCGCCTCGGAAGCCAAGGGGATCAACATCGGCCTCAACATCTCCCTTCCCTTCGAGCAGGAGGAAAACGACTACATCACCCGCGAATTGGCGTTCGAATTCAACTACTTCTTCATGCGCAAATTCTGGTTCACTTATCTGGCCAAGGCGTTGATCATTTTCCCCGGCGGCTTCGGCACCATGGACGAGTTCTTCGAGTTGATGACCCTGATCCAGACCCGCAAGCTGAAGAAAATAATGCCCATTGTCCTTTACGGGACCGAATATTGGAGCGAGGTGATCAATTTCGACGCCATGGTCCGCCACGGCGTCATCTCGAAAAGCGATTTGAACCTTTTCAGACAAGCCGACAGTGTGGACGAGGCCTATGACTTCATCGTCGGGGAGTTGGCGGCGAAGGCCATGAAGGAGCCGGGAGGAAGCCTTTAGTGCAGGTTGGCGTCAACTGGAAAAATAGTCGATGTACCAAACAAGGTCCTCTTCCGACAAGGGAAAGCCGCCGCCGGAGGCTTTCAGCATATCTTTCGGCTTAAGGTTAGCGACCCGCGTCTGCAGGGCCATGGCCACCCGCATACCCAAACCCGCCTTCCAAGCCAGTGCGCAAATGGCCTTGCCGCTTCCCGAAGCCAGCATTTCCTTGGCCGTCTCCGCCCCGATTCCGGCCATTAGCGCCAAGGCGTGGCGAACGAAGGCGAGGTCTTTCTCTTCGATGGCTTTGGTGATGATTTTTTCGTTTAGCTTTCCTTCGGCGAACATTCTTTTCGCCCTTTCATCCGCCAACTCACGGCCGGAATCTTCTTCAACGCTATCGCTATCGCCCTCTTCGATGCGGTGACGCACCGATTGGCGCAGTTCGGCCGCCAGTTTCTTATCCAAGCCGCTTCGCTTGATCAGGGTCTCCACCAGCGTGGCGCTGACGAAACTGGCGATGCGGCGGATCATCCTGAGCGGCAGGTTCTCTCGCTGCACAATGGGCTTGTGCAAATCCACCGCCGCGACGGCGATGGTGGCGATGATTCCCAAGGTTTCGTCGCTAATTTTGGCGGTCTTGTTATTCAGCAGGGCTTTGGTCGCCTCGATGCTACGGGTTTTCACAATAGCGCTCGCCACCGTCTCAATCAGATTTTTGCGGCGCGAAAGGGCCGCCAAGACCTCATCGCCGACGGCGTCGGCGATGAGGTTCAGAAGATCCTCGGCGCTCAATAGAGGCGAATACTCAAGCACCGGCGCGGAGACGATCGCCTCCACGTCCCGCGCCAGTTTTTGAACGATGTGGCTGGGCACGTTCTTCGCTGACTTTATTTCTTCGGATATGATGGCCCTCACCAGCGGCAGCTGGTCCTGGGCCAGGGCTTCGAGAACCTCAATGGCCATTTCGACTAAACGCTCCTGTTCCTCCTCCTTGAATGTGGGAACCAGCCGTCCGATCTTTCGCGCCAGTTCCAAGCGGACCTCATCTTCCGTGTCCTTGGAAAGAATTTTGTCGGCCTGAAGGGGCGTTCCCTCGTTGCGCGCCACTTCCCTGCGCACTTCGCATGACTCATCGGAAGCGAAGTAATACAGCAACTCCGGTTCAAGATCTTCGCATCCCGCCAGTTCGCGCCGCTCCTCGACGGCGCCCTCGGCGGCGATTTTCTTGGATTTTTCGTAGCTTTGGCGTTTGCGCTTGGAGGATTTTCCGCCTTTATCCTCTCGACGTCCGAGAACCCAATCCAGCATCGTTAAGCCACAAGGTTAACGAGAGCTTTGGTTAGGTCCGTGTTCTTGCCCAACGAGATCGCCTCAAGATACAGGCCCCTGACGCTCATCGCGGAACTGACGAGGGCGGTGTTGATGTTGTTCAGCCGGAAACTATCAACCTCGGCCGCCTTCATTTCAACCAATCCGGCCGCCGTCTTTTCTTCGATCAGGTCGTTGAAGCCGGCCAGCTTGATGTCGATCTGGTCATCGTAAAAACTGGCCGCGGTCTGAGCCGATTTGAACGCCGAGATCACGCCAAGCAGAATGTCCTCGGCGTCATGCAAATCATCTTCGGCGCGGGTGCGGCCGTCCGCCGTTGAAAGCCCCGCGTAAAGCCAACCGTCAAGAACCTTGACGCCGGACCGGGTGATGGTCCCCGAATACTGAGTGGCGGCGGCGGTGCCGAAAGCCGTGGTGAAAGTGACGGTGTCGTCGGCGGCGGTAAAGCTATCAAGCTGTATGTTGCTGCTGCTTAGGCCCACGTATGTGCCCGTGTACGCGCCCGTGGAATCGACGAAGCGCCTGAGTTGCCCCAAATCCCGGTCTCGCCGCCAGATGTAATCGCCGGATTCCTTAATGGTGTAATCAGAACCGACGAAAGTCGGCGAAAGCGTTTTGGTGGCGCCGTTGATCTTATAGGCGTACGAATATTTGACTTGCGACGCGCTGCCGAGAAGGTTCGGATTTATCCCCATATCCTCCGCTTCAATGTTGAAGCGCCTTAGATAGGAATCAAAGGAGTTGGAATAGCCGGGGAAACTGAGCGGGATTCCGTAATTCGCCTTAAACGTAATGGTCGCCATTTTATCGAGCAAATTCTTGATGTTGTCGCCTCTGGAGACGAGTCTATCAATGAAGTTAATGGCTTTTCTGATATCCTCCTTGAGGTCCCGGTACTTATCGGCTTTCTGGTTTACGGAGTTGACCTGCCGGCTAATGGTGTCGGAAACATTCTTCTGCTCACGCTGGACTTTTTGCGCATTGTACTTGTCAAGCTGGAACAACAGCAACGTATTACCGAAACTTTGTGGGTTTATAGCCGAAAGTACGGTCATGACGGTTCTTCCGCCGAAAACTCTAACGCGAAACGTCCCCGCCCGTTTCTCTGGCTAAGTCCCGCAAAAACTCTAATTGACGTCCTGTATGATAACACTTTTTTAACCATTTTGGCAAATCCTAGGCGCCGGCGGGGGAGACCGCGCACCCTGCCTATTAAGAAAAAATAGCGTTATGATAAATTTCATACCAAATAGCAATAATAAATAGGGGCCCCACATGGAGCCGGTTGAATCCTTCTCCGAAGCGACGAAATGCGCCCGGTCCGCCATCAAGATCATGGCGGAAAAACGCATCCTCCCCTACCCCCGAAACTTCACCATCTGGTACGCCTATTTTTCGGGCAAATACCCGGACCTGACCGCCATCCTGAAGAAGTTTCTTGATAAAAAAGATTATTTCACCGAAGACCGCAACACGCTGATCTACCAGAAATTCTTTGGCTTCGATCAATTGGGCCAAGCCGTCCGCCAGATCACCGCCGAGGCCAGCCTCGCCCTCAACGCCGCATCCGAAAACATTAAATGCCTTTGCGACGAAACCAAAGGCGCGAGGAAAGACATCGAGGCCTGCTGTTCGCGCCTGGAAAGAGTCGGCGGAACCGGCGAGATTAAGGCGTTGATCGAAGAGATGGTGGCCAGGGTCCGCCGGTTGGCCGCCGCCAGCCAAGAAATGGAAAAGCGGCTGAACGCCAACTACATTAAAATGGCCGAGCTTCACCGGAGCATCGAGGAAAGCCAGCGCGAAGCCATGACCGACGCCCTGACCGGCCTCTCCAATCGCAAACTGTTTGACTCCTGCTTGCGGCTCGCTTGCGAAAACCCAAGGAAAGCCGCCTCTCTTTGCGTCATCCTGATGGATGTGGACAACCTCGGAGAATACAACGACACCCACGGCTTTGGCTCCGGCGACGAAGCGCTGAAGGCGATCGCCAGGGCGCTGTCGGAAACCGTCAAGGGACGTGATCTGGCGGCCCGTTCCGGCGATGACGAGTTCGCCGTGCTGACCGTTCGCACCTTGCTGCTGGACGCCAGCAACCTGGCCCGGTCTTTCCGCGGTTCGGCGGGCATCGGCAAGCGGGCCATGGACATCGGCGGCGAGGACGGCATGAAACACCGCGTCACCTTGTCCATCGGCGTCGCCCAGTTCGAACTCGGAGAACCCCTGAACCGCTTCATGGAAAGGGCCAAACACGCCCTCCACGCCGCCAAGCGCAACGGCCGCAACCAAGTCGTTGCAGCGGAAAAGACCAGCGCCGGTTTGGTTTTCTGGGACGAGGACCACGTCAGGCTGCCCCCCGGAAGCGCTTCATAACGCCGCTTAAATAATCCGAGAATGGTGCGCTTTGCTCGGCGGCGGCGCCTGGGCGTCCCCCCGATTTTTTCCTTGAATTTTTAAAAATATCCCTATCTTTATAATAGTTTATGTGCTCCTTTGTGAAGTGAAGGGCGATCTTGCCCTTCGCTAGCGGGCTTTGAAAATGGCTGGAATTTTGACATTCGCCGTTTATTGGGGAACCGACGCGC
>CAJXGZ010000185.1 GCA_913053795.1 uncultured Rhodospirillales bacterium
AGGAAGGGAGACCCCGTCTGGGCGCATACCTGGGCGATAGCGTGGCTTTCCATATCAACGGCGACGGCGCCTGTCTCCGCGTAAAGCCGGCGCTTGTCCTCGCGCTTGCCGACCACCCGGCTTGAGCCCACAAGAGCGCCGCCGATGACGGTTTCGCCATCAAGCTTCGCCAACAGCCGCGCCCGCCAATACCCGTCCACTTGGATGCGGCGTCCGTCCTCAAGGATCACGGTTTCGGGAACGACCAGCGCGCCGGACTTGAGGGCCGGGCCAAGCCCACCGCAAAAGCCGAAACTGAGAAGCGCCTGGCGCCCCTCACCCAACAGTGCGCGGGCGGTTTCGGCGGCGCGGGCGGGACCGGGACCGGAGCAACGCACAGACGGGAACCCCTTGCCGAGGCATTTGGCCTCGCGGACCATTCCGGTGATGATCCCGAGCTTCGCCACTCACATACCGTGGAGGGGATGCTTGGAGTTGCTGTCCTTGAGGTTGCGGTAGCGCGACAGGGCCCATGTGGTGAAATAGGCGCTGTAGCCGTGGTACCTCAGGTAAAAGATGCGCGGGAAACCGACGGCGTTGAAGTATTCCTCATGCCACTTGCCGCCGTCGCGCGGGGCGTTCATCAGGTACGTTACGCCGCGCTTGACCGGCTCGCTGTCCACTTCGCCCACCGCCATCAGGCCGAGCAGCGCCCAGGAGGTCTGGGACGGCGTGCTCTCCTTGACCTCGTCGCGACGGTACTGCCAGTAGGACGCGCAGTCCTCGCCCCATCCGTTGTCGGGGCGCTGGCAGGACTTGAGCCAATCCACGGCTTTGCGAATATGGGGCGCGTTCATGTCCTTGCCGAGAACATTGTAGACGTTCAGAACCGACCAGGTGCCATAGACGTAATTATTGCCCCAGCGGCCGAACCAGGAGCCGTCCTCCTCTTGATCATCGCGCAGGAATTTGAGTCCCTTGGCCACCACCGGATGATCCCGGGCATAGCCCAACTGGCCCAGCATGCCGAGGCAGCGGGCGGTCACGTCGGCGGTAGGCGGGTCCAGCAGGGCGCCGTGATCGGCGAAGGGAATATGCTGGAGGAAGAAGTATTCGTTGTCAGCGTCAAAGGCGCCCCAACCACCGTTTTCGCTCTGCATGCCGATGACCCACTCGGCGCCGCGTTCGATGTTCTCGCGGTATTTTTCGGGGTCGATCCTGTGCAGCGCCATCACCACCACCGCCGTGTCATCGACGTCTGGATAGTAATCGTTCCAGTACTGGAAAGCCCAGCCGCCGGGGCGCAAATGCCCGCGGTTGGCCTTCCAATCCCCCATCACATCGAGAATCTGGCGCCCGGCCAGCCAATCGGCGGCCTTGGTCATGATGGAATCCTTGGGGTCCACCCCCGCCTCCAGCATGGCCAGGGCGGCGAGGCCGGTGTCCCACACCGGCGACAGGCAAGGCTGGCAATATCCCTGGTCCTCCTCCAGCACCAGCAGCTTGTCGATGGACTTGCGGGCGACCACATAGTCAGGATGGTCGCGTGGATAGCCCAGCGCGTCCATGGCCATGACGCTGATGGCCATGGCGGGAAAGATGCCGCCCAAGCCGTCCTCGCCGTTGAGCCTTTCAATGACGAACTCCATGGCCTTGTCGATGGCTTTTTTCTCAAGGAATTTAGGCATCAGGGGAAGGATATAACGGGCTATGCGGTCAAAGCCGATCAACAGAGAGCCCAGCCAATTGCCGGTGGGGTTGGTGATGTATTTTCTTTCCTTCTTGGCCGGAGTCACGAACAGCTCCTCAATGCCGACTTTGCGTGGGTTGCGGGCGGTCGGCTTGAGGGCCGCCAACACCATCAGCGGCACCATCACCGTACGCGACCAGTAGGACACCTTGTCGATATGAAAGGGCGCCCAGGTGGGCAGCAGCAAGGATTCGATGCGGATCACCGGCACCGCCCGCCAGGGCGCCTGTCCGAACAGGGCCAGGGCGAAGCGGGTGAAGACGTTGGATTTAGCGGCGCCGCCGTGACCGAGGATGGCGTGGCGGGCGAACCGCATATGCGGAGCGTCAATGTCCTCGCCGGTCAGCTTGAGGGCGTAGTAGGCCTTGACGGAGGCGCTCATGTTGAAATCGCCGTCGTAATAGAGGGGCCAGCCGCCGTGGTCCCCTTGCAACGCGCGCAGATAGGCGGCCAGCTTGGCCTCGATCTTGTCATTGGGCTCGCCCAGATAATGATTGAGGAAGATGTACTCGGCCGGAATGGTGACGTCGGCCTCCAACTCGAAGACCCAATGGCCGTCCGTGTCCTGGCGCTTGGCCAGCCAATCGGAAGCCTCCCCGATGACCTTATTTAGTTCTTCCTTATCGACAGGTTTTTCCACGTCCAACATTTTTGTCCTGACGTCTAATTTTTTGCTCGATTTATGATTTGAACCAGCGTTTTTTTGTCAAAATCCGGCGTATTGTTCAAGAGATTATCCGGATATTATTTCGGCGGCGGCGTTTTGCCCGGAGCGAATGGCGCCTTCAATGGTCGCGGGCAGGCCGGTATTAGTCCAATCACCCGCCAAAAGCAAGTTGCGCCATTTCGTCACGGGACCGGGTCTTCGCATGATTTCTTCCGGCGTTTGGGCAAAGGTGGCGCGTTTCTCCTTGACGATCCGAACCGGAGGCATGGGGGCGCCGCCAAGACCAAGCGCCATGGCCACCTCGGGCCACAAACGCCCGGCGAGGACTTCGTTGGACTCACCGGCGAGGTGATCCGCGGCGCTGATGGTCACCGAGGCGATGCCGCCGCGCACGAAAAGCCATTGGGAGACTCCGCCCACCAATCCCAGCAAGGAAACGCCCGCTGAGACGCTAGAGCGTTTTTCCTCCATCAGGAAGTGGGCGTTGACGATGGCGCGAGATCCCCTTGGCGCCTCAAGCCCCGGGATCAGGTCCGCCGCGGTGAGGGGAGGAACCGCCAACACCACATGATCGCCGTCACCCAAGACAACGTTATCGCCGCCGCCGAAATCAAGGGACGCCGCCTTGTCCACGGATAACTCAATGGACTTGAGGCGATGGTTGAAGAGGACTTTGTTTTCCAGCTTCTTAAGCGCCGGGAGGATAAAGCTCTCGCTCAATCCTTCACGGACGACTCGCGGCGAACAAGCGGCGGCGCCTAGCCCCAGCGTCTCGCCAAGCACCGCCGCCATAAGCGACGCCGCCCCTTCCTCGGCTGAAATATTGAGAACGCCGACGCACAGAGGCTCCCAGAAGTTTCGGAAGACGGGGGCCTCAACGTCAAGAATCCCAGCCACCGTAGCGCCGGGTCCGGCCCGGCTGAGGCGGAAGCCGTCCAGGTAATCCCTGAAGCGGCCGCCCGGAACCCTGAGAAGGCAACTCAACCCGGCGGGAACCGTCCAGCGCCCCCCATTCTCCAAATCAAGAAACGCAAACCCCGGGGGGACACAGGGGGGTGTCCCCCCTATTTTCAATGCGGGGGGCGCCCCCGCGACCCCCGCGCCCTCTGGAGCTACAAGACTGTCCGCGGCGCCGATTTCGCTCAAGTATGCGAGGGCCGACCGGTTGCCGCTCAAAAGCAAATGATTGCCGTTGTCGATTCTTCGGTCCAACTTGGAGTCAAGATACGAGCGGCAGCGTCCACCGGCGTATCCAGCCGCCTCGTGCACCGTCACGTTCAAACCGGCGGCGTCAATCCGAACCGCGCATGAAAGGCCGGCGAGACCAGCGCCGATCACATGGACCGAAGACATCAAAACATCCCGTATCGGAAGGCGATCCAACATTTTTGCAATTTCGACAGCCTGACCTGTTCGTCAATTCGGCCCCATCCCCGCGCTTTCAGTTTTTCCAAGATGCGTCTGTACACATGCATCATCATCACGGCGGGGCGCATCTGGTTGCGGCCACATTTGGAAAGCGCCTCTTCGGCCTCCGAGAAACGCCGGGTGGCGATCTCCGCCACCTCGGCGCAGACGCCAGCGATGGCGTGATTGTTGATCACGGCGGCAGGCTCGGTCTCGGAAATTCCATGGGCGGCCAGCATGTCCGCAGGAAGGTAAAGACGGCCCCGTTCGGCGTCTTCGCTAATGTCGCTGAGGATGTTGGTCAACTGCAAGGCATGGCCCAAGGCGTGAGCCACCCGATCGCCGTTTTCCTCGTCAACGCCGAACACCCGGTTGGACAATCGTCCGACGGCGCAGGCCACCCGGTCGCAATAAAGAAACAACTCGTCCAAATCGGAAATGGCCAGCTTGTCGGCGGCGTCCATCTCCATGCCGTCGATGAGCGCCAGAAAATCCTTTTTACGGAGACCGAAACGCTTGATGGGCTCCACCAAGGCCTGAGCCACGGGCAGACGGGAGGGGGCGCCTTCGTAAAGACGACCGATCTCTTCACGCCACTGATTAAGGAGGGCCATCTTGGCGTCCGCCTCCCCCTCATCATCGGCAATATCATCCACCCCCCGGCAATAGGCGTAGACGGCGTACATGCCGTTGCGCCTCTCTTCGTCCAACCGGCGCATAGCCCAAAAAAAAGACGAGCCAGCCCGCCTGACAATGGCCTCGGCGTAGTCCCTAGCTTGAACGGGGGTAAGGGTTTGATGCGCAATTTCATCCATGGCGCACATGAATACCACGGAGAAGGCGGGTTCATCCACCTTCGTTGTAGATTCGCCCTTTCCAGACCCCTCCCCTGCCCCGCCGCGCCGGAAGCAAGGGAAAGCGTTACGAGAAAACAACCTGCAAGACGCCACGCAAAACGCACCAAACATATCCAGGTTTGGAAAGAACCACCCGGCGGGCGCCTAAGGGATCGCGGCGGCGCAAGAGACCGTTCAGCCGTTCGGCGATGTTGACGATGGACGCCGACTCCATTGCCAGACGGCGCGAACGCAACCCGCCCGGCAGTTCCATGCCTTCCATGCCCGCGACACCGGTCTCCGGCGAAGATGCTGGAGACCTTTACTTTTATCAACTCGATAACATCACCCTGGCCAAAGGCGAGCGCGGTTACTTCCCGC
>CAJXGZ010000186.1 GCA_913053795.1 uncultured Rhodospirillales bacterium
AATCTTGGGAAAATAGATGATGTCGAAATAGATGTCCTTGTCTCCGAAATCTATCCTCCACAAGTTTTTCTTGAGAAACCGCATGATCTTTTCGGGCATTGTGGTCGGCACGTTGCTGAGGAAGTTTTTCTGGAGATGCCTGGTAATGGCCTTGGCTTCGCTGGCCGAGAGATCGGCGTGGTCCGGCGCCCCCATACGGGCGACAATCCACTCCCACTCCTGGGCCGCCTTGGGCTTTCCTTCGATGACGCCCTTGGAATGGCATTTCCTGGTGCAACTGGATTTGTAAAGGCGTTCGGCCTCCTTCGGCGTCAGGCTGCCGACAAGGGAGTACTTGTAAAGCAACAGCTTTCCCATTGTCCGGAGGTAGCGGACCCTGCCCTCCGGCCCCGGCTCCAAGACGTAAATAAACCCGGCCAGAGACAATGTCCCCAACAGAAGCGTAAAAAACACAATACTGAGCACAACTGATTTCACGCGCTATTGATATTCGCCGACAAGCTCATCTGGCAAGCCGTCATGCGCGTGAGCGCAATTTTTTGACGCCGAAATAGAGACCGAAGAAGAGAACCAACAGCCAAAACCCGACGCCGCCCCACAGCAAAACCCACTCAGTGGTTCCGAAGCCCCTTGTGTATTGGTAAACCTTGCCCTCGATTTTCTGGAGCGTGGTCAGGCGGGCCGCATCGCCGTAGGTGGAGATGAAGTAATCCATGATTTCCCGCTTGCTCATGCCCTTCTTGATCAGCTCCCCCACCTCCTCCTTCCAATCCAGGCCGCAGGACATGTTGCAGTCCACCAGCACCAGCGGGCATTCGCAGGGGCAAGCCAGATCCTTCACCACCTCGCCGACGGTGAGGGCCAGGACGCGCCCCGGCGCCAAGAGAAAGACCGCCAGCGCCGCCGCCATCAAAAAACCGTTTCGCTTCGTGGCCTGCATCATGTCCGGGCCTTCTTTTTTCTTCTCCATATGACGATCCAGGCTACCCCGCCCACCGCCGCCGCGCCGGTGGCGAAAAGCACGTAGATCAGGGTCTTGACCTTTCTCTGGGTCTCATAGGGCGACCCCCACACCCGGGGGCCGCTCATGGAGGCGAACTTGATGTCGACGGAGGGCTTGCCGTCTTTTTTGACGTAGCGGATCTTGAGCACCCGCTGCTCGCCCTTGGCGATGTTCTTCAACGTATATTGATAGTGTTTGAAGCCCTTTTTTTCTTTTACCTCAACCCCAGGCGCCTCGGCCCCAGGCGTCTTGCCGCCGGATTGGGAAAATCTGAATTCGGCGGAGCGCAAGGGCTGCTGGATGTCGATCTCAAGGCTGCGGATGGGGTGGTTGGCCATCAATTTGTAATCAATGACCCTGTTTTCGCTCTTCAAATCCAGGGGCGGGGTATGAAAGCTGAGGTAGAAATTGGAGTACGGCAGGGACAAATTGACGATGTCCTGAACCGGCCCTTTTTCGATTTCGTAAAGCTGGCAGAAATGCTGGCCGCCCGGAGACAAGCTGCAGACGTCGTTGACGACCACATCCTTGGGAATGAAAAACTTGGTCTTGGTGGGGAATTTCACGCCCTCGACGAAGCGTCCGTCATAGACGACCAGAACGCCGGGATCGTCATACTCGGGCCAAATCATCACCCGCATCCTGCCGATGGACAGGTCTTCCTCCGCCGATAGGACGGGCGCCGAGAAGGTCAATAAAGGGAATAAAATTAAAATCCCGGCGGCGAAAAATTTGATATTGGACAATTTATTTAACCTTGCCATCTGTCATATAAGGCGCTTCTTATCACATTTCCACCATTGTAAATCCACCACTACGGAGCACATCGACATGGCGGTCTCACGGGGACGTTTCATTCAAGGCGTCGCCATTTTCATCATTGTGGCGTCAACGGCCATTGCGGCTTGGCTCCATTTCGGGCCGGCCAGCGGCAGTGGCGGCGGAATACCCGCCATAACCGTGGGCGGGCCGTTCGAGTTGGTCAACCACAATGGCGGAACCGTCACCGACGCCGATTTTCGCGGCAAGTTCATGCTCATCTTTTTCGGCTATACTTATTGTCCGGACGTTTGCCCCACCGGGTTGGGGATCATGGCCGAAGCGCTGGATATCCTGGGCCCCGGCGCCGGCAAGGTCGTTCCCATTTTCATTTCCATCGACCCTAAACGGGACACGCCGGAACGCTTGAAAGAATTCGTTACGAACTTCCATCCGCGGCTGGTGGGACTGACCGGCTCGCCCGCTCAAGTCTCCGCCGTCGCCAATGCCTACCGGGTTTTCTTCGCCAAGGTGAACCCAAAGGAAGGGGAAGATCCGGATAATTACGCCATGGCGCACGCCAACTTTACGTTTTTGATGGGACCGGACGGCGAAAACCGGACCATCTTCAACGGCGGGACAAGTCCTCAAGAGATGGCGAAGAGGATAAAGAAATTCATATATTAAAGAGCATGACAAAGAGGAAACCCCGTCCGCCATCCACACCGGCGCCATAACCAAAGACCTGCTGATCTACGAGCTGGACAAGATGCGCGAGGCCAAGGACTCCTAAGCGGTTTCCTTCAAGGCCGCTTAGGAAGTAGAATTTCCGGCGCCATGGCGAAACGCTATTACATATCCATAAAGGCGGTCATTCGTGACGGCGGCAAGGTTCTGCTGGTGCAAAAACCGGACGGCCGGTGGGATTTGCCGGGCGGCCGCATGGAGCCGGAGGAAACGCCCCAGGAGTCGCTGATCAGGGAGACCTTCGAGGAAATCGGCGTCATGATCGCCGTCGGCGGCTTGATAAACTGCGGCGCCCGGGCCCGTCCCAAGGATCCCGGCGTCTTCGTCGCCGTCTATCTGAGTGAAATGGACTTCGCCCTCAAGGACATCCGCCTCAGCCGCGAACACGTCAAGGCCAAACTGTTCACGCCCAAGGAAGCCAAGGACCTGAAAATGGAAAAGGTCTACAAACAGGCGATTGCGCGGGCGTTCAAGAAACCTTGATTCCTAAGCGGCCTCCGCCTTGACGCCGTTGATGGTGAGTCCTTCGGCGCCTGCCGAGACGTTGACGGTTTCGCCGTCGTTGACCTTGCCTTCCAGGATCAGCCCGGCCAGGGCGTTTTGCAAGGAACGCTGGATCACCCGCTTCAAGGGCCTGGCCCCGTAAACCACGTCATAGCCCTTGCCGGCCAGCCACGCCCTGGCGGCTGAGTCCAAATTCAGTTGGATCTTGCGCTCGGCCAACAGACCCTCCAGGCGCCCCAGTTGAATTTTCACGATGTCGTCCATGTGGGCGCGCAAAAGCCTGTGGAACAGGATGATCTCGTCCAGGCGGTTGAGAAATTCGGGCCGGAAGGCGGCGCGCACCACCTCCATCACCTGATCCTTCAACTCAGCCGTATCATGTCCCTCCTCTTGGCCGGCGAGGATGTCGCCGCCGAGATTGGAGGTCAGCACGATCACCGTATTGGAGAAATCCACGGTGCGCCCCTGGCCGTCGGTCATGCGCCCGTCGTCCAGCACCTGCAGCAGGATATTAAAAACGTCCGGATGGGCCTTTTCGATTTCGTCGAACAGGATCACCTGATAGGGGCGCCGCCGCACCGCTTCGGTCAGGGCGCCGCCCTCGTCATAACCCACATAGCCGGGCGGGGCGCCGATCAGGCGGGCGACGGCGTGCTTCTCCATGTATTCGGACATGTCGATGCGGATCATGGATTGCTCGTCGTTGAACAGGAATTCGGCCAGCGCCTTGGTAAGCTCGGTCTTGCCGACGCCGGTGGGACCCAAGAACATGAATGAGCCGATGGGCCGCCCGGCTTCGGAAACCCCGGCGCGGGAGCGGCGCACGGCGTTGGCGACGGCTTCCAGGGCCTCTTCCTGGCCGACCACGCGCTTGCGCAAAGCGTCCTCCATGGCCAGCAGCTTTTGGCGCTCACCTTGCAGCATCTTGTCGACGGGAATTCCGGTCCAGCGCGAGACGATGGCGGCGATATGCTCGGGCGTCACCGCTTCCTCCAGCATGCCGGCGCCATCCGTCTTCTCGGCCTTGGCGAGCTTTTCCTCGAGCTTGGGGATCAGGTCGTATTGCAGCTCGCCGGCTTTTTCATATTCGCCCTCGCGCAAGGCCCGCTCCTGGGCGATGCGGGCCTGGTCCAGTTGCTCCTTGAGCTTGGTTGCGTCGGCCAGCACGTCTTTTTCCGCCTGCCATTTGGCGGTCAACTCGACGGACTGGGCCTCCAGCCCGGCCAATTCCTTTTCAAGTTTTTTGAGGCGGCTTTTGGACTCTTTGTCGCTTTCCTTCTTCAGGGCCTCGCGCTCGATCTTGAGCTGCACCACCCGGCGGTCCAGCTCGTCGATTTCCTCGGGCTTTGAGTCCACCTCCATGCGCAAACGGCTGGCCGCCTCGTCCATCAGATCAATCGCCTTGTCGGGCAGGAAGCGGTCCGAGATGTAGCGACTCGATAGCATCGCCGCCGACACCAGGGCGCCGTCGGAAATGCGCACCCCGTGGTGCACCTCGTAGCGGTCCTTAATGCCGCGCAGGATGGAGATGGTGTCCTCCACCGTCGGCTCGCCGACGAACACCGGCTGGAAGCGCCGGGCCAGGGCCGCGTCTTTTTCCACATGCTTGCGGTATTCGTTGATGGTGGTGGCGCTGACGCAATGCAACTCGCCCCGTGCCAGGGCCGGTTTCAAAAGATTGGAGGCGTCCATGGAGCCCTCGGCTGCCCCGGTCCCCACCAAAGTGTGCATCTCGTCGATGAACAGCACGATCTCGCCCTCGGCGGCGGTGACCTCGCCCAGCACCGCCTTCAGGCGCTCCTCGAACTCGCCGCGGAACTTGGCCCCGGCGACCAGGGCGCCCAGGTCCAGCGCCATCAGTTTTTTATCCTTGAGGGCTTCGGGCACGTCGCCCTTCACCATGCGCATGGCCAGGCCCTCGACGATGGCCGTCTTGCCGACCCCGGGCTCGCCGACATAGAGCGGGTTGTTCTTCTGGCGCCGGCACAGGATCTGGAT
>CAJXGZ010000187.1 GCA_913053795.1 uncultured Rhodospirillales bacterium
GGCCGAGAAAATCATTCCGGCGGCGGATTTGAGCGAGCAGATTTCAACCGCCGGCATGGAAGCCTCGGGCACCGGCAACATGAAGCTGGCGCTTAACGGGGCGCTGACCATCGGCACCCTGGACGGCGCCAACATCGAGATTCTGGAGGAAGTGGGCGAGGACAATATTTTCATCTTCGGCCTGAACGCCGAAGAGGCCCAGGACTTGCGGGCGGGCGGTTACGATCCGTGGCGCTATTACAACGAAAATCAAGAGCTCAAGCGCGCCTTGGACATGATCGGCGACGGCTTCTTTTCGCCCCAAGATCACAACCGGTATAAACCCATTGTCGACGTCCTGCTCAGGGGCGGCGATCATTATCTGCTGCTCGCCGACTACGCCGCCTATGTGGAATGCCAGGAACGCGCGGACCAGGCCTTCCTGGATAAGGACGCCTGGGCGCGGAAGGCCATCATCAACGTCGCCAACATGGGCAAGTTCTCCTCCGACCGCACCATCCACGCCTACGCCAAGGACATCTGGGGCATCGAGCCGCTGAATTTATAGAAAACGCGCCTCACCGCTCCGACTTGATGGCCCGGACCACTTCACCGATGAAGGGGTCGCCGCTCAGGGTTTCCAGGTTGGCGGACGCCTTGCGCCGCCAGTTGGGGTATTCACCATCGGCGCCCGGCAGGTTGAGCTGGCCGGCTTCCAGAAGCAGGTCGTCCAGGTTGACCTTCAACAGTTGCGAGGGGCTTCGGGCCAGAAAGCGCTCGATGGCGATGACCAGTTGGCGGACGGTCTCTTCTTCAGTGGCGTTCTCGTCGGGGAAGGCCTCGGGCAGCAGGCCCTGGTCCTTGAGCGCCGCGGTCAGCAACTCCCTTTCCCTGCCGCACGATTTGGCGTCCTCGCTCTCGGCCTTCTTGGCGCCGTAAAGCCCAAGCCGCCGCCGCAGTTTCACGTCACAACCCAGCCAATAGCCCCGGATGGTGGATAAATCATGGGTGCCCGAGGTGGCCAGGGACTGGGCGGGGTAGGCTTCGGGGCGCCTGAACAGGCCATCCCCATAACGCTCGAAGCGCAGCACCCGGTAGGACAGAACGCCCTCGGCGGCCATGCGATCTCGGAATCCATGGGGCACGGTGCCCAAATCCTCGCCGATGACGAGGCACTTGTTGCGCACGCTTTCCAGGGCGACGATGCCGAGCAGGTCATCGAAGGGATAGCGCACATAGGCGCCGTCCGAGGCCTTCGCGCCGGGCGGTATCCAATAGAGATGCATCAATCCCATGACGTGGTCGATGCGCAACGCCCCGGCGCAACGCATGTTGGCGCGCAGCATGCCGATGAAGGCGCGGTAGGCTTTTTCCCGCAATTTCAGGGGATGGACCGGCGGCATTCCCCAATCCTGCCCCTGAATATTGAAGGCGTCGGGCGGCGCCCCGATGCGGGCGCCGTGGACAATGACTTCGGAATCGCTCCAGGCGTCGGCGCCGTTTGGATCGGCGCCGACGGCCAGATCCATGTACAGCCCCACCGCCATGCCATTGTCCAAGCATTCTAAAGCGGCCGCTTCCAGTTGGCGCGCGGCCAGCCATTGCAGGTATGCGTGAAATTGAAGACGGTGTTGGTTTTGACGGGCGAAACTTTTCGACGACACGGAGTCCGGAAGCCGGTTGCCATCGGGCCATTCGCACCAAGGACGTCCCTCGAAATACTCATGCAACGCCTGAAACAGGGTGAACCGCCTGAGCGCCGCTCCGCCAATCTCTAAGAAGGCGTCAAAGTCGGCCCGCCTGGAATTTTCCGGCGGATAATGCTCGACGAAGAAATCATGCATGCGTTCCAGCACCGCCAGCTTGATGGCGGTGACATTAGGATAGTCGACGAAATCCGCGCCCCGCGCCTTGGCGAGACGTTCCGTGAAGCCTTCCGTTCGCGCCATCGCCTGAACTTCAGGGCTTTCCAGAAATTCAGGAACGGCGGCGACATCAATGTAAAGAGGATTGAGGAACTGGCGGCTCGACGGCGAATAAGGGCTGGCGTGGTCCGCATTAGCGGGGAACAGGGCGTGCAGGGGATTGACGCCCACCGCGGCTGCGCCGAATCCGGCGCTGACGCGGCTTAAATGAGCGAGGTCGGAAAAGTCGCCAACGCCCCAGTTGTTTTCGGAGCGCAGCGAATATATGTGGCAGGCGACGCCCCACGGCCGTTTCCCCTGTTCCAACCACGCCGGGGCGTAAGACTTGGGCGGGGCGACGATCAGGGCGGTTTCCGCCGTCTCGCCTGCGCCTTCGATGCGCAAGACGTGATAGCCTTCCGGCAAGGTCTTCGGCAGCTCTAGATTCAGCCGCGCCACTTTAGCGCCATCGATTTCGCGCTTCTCTTGAAGCTCGCCGTCGCCGCAACGGAACGCGCCGCCAACTTCCGTTCCGTCCTCAAGCAGCGCCCGCCAGCGCAGAGTCTTGTTCCAATGGGATTCGGGCAGAGTCAACGTTACCGGCAAGGGGCCGCCGGTTTTGCGCATCACGCACACCGGCTCAAGCAGACGCCGCCATGGGCGTCCCTCTAATTCCTCAAGGCTTCGCCGGACGGCTTGTGCTGAGTCGCAATCGAACCCCATGGCCGTCAGGATGTATTTTTTAGTCTCATCGCCGGTTTCATGGAATTCGCCAAAAATGTCCCAGTAGGACTTTTCAATGCCGGCAAGACCGGCGAGGAGGTCCAGATCATTCATTCGCCGCTTCCCGCGCCGCCGTAAAACAAAAGCGTTTGCTGATCATCATTATCATCGCTCTTGCCGCCGCCCGTCCGGTGGACCAACAAGACAAAGGAGCGCCCTAGCAAGGGATATGTTTGCCGGGCGTGATAAACCATGTTGACGGCATCCATCTCGGGCCGCGCGGTGTCGAAAGCAACCTCCCAGGCCGAACCAAGTTCAGGCGGCGGCAGTTGGAAGCCGATCTTGTCATGATCGGCGTTGAGAAGAACGATGAAACGGTCGTCCACAAGCTTTTCTCCGCCGCGCGAGAAGTATTCGCCGGTGTCGCCGCCGAGATGGAAGCCGAAGCAGCGGGCGAAGGAGAGATGCCATTCGTCATGGGTCAACTCACGCCCCTCAAGGGACAACCACGTAATATCCTTGACGGCTGAATCGCCGATGTGGCGCCCATGGAAGAAGCGCGGCCTGCGGAAAACAGGGTGCCGGCGGCGAACGCCAATGAGCATTTTAACAAACGCTAGGAACGCCTTGTCTTCGTCGCGGGTCATTTCCCAATCGATCCAACTGATCTCGTTGTCCTGGCAGTAGGCGTTGTTGTTGCCTTGCTGGGTGCGTCCCAGTTCATCGCCGGCGAGCAGCATGGGAACTCCTTGCGAAAGCAAAAGCGTCGCCATGAAATTACGTTTCTGCTTGAATCGCCTTGAGAGAACTTCAGGATCGTCGGTGGGGCCCTCGGCGCCGCAGTTCCAACTTAAATTGTTGTCGGTTCCGTCTCGGTTGTCCTCCAGGTTGGCTCCGTTGCGCTTGGTTTCATAAGTGACCAGGTCCTCTAGGGTGAACCCGTCATGGGCGGTGATGAAGTTGATGGAGGAGCGCGGACGGCGGCCTTGGCGCTCGAACTTTTCGCTGGAGCCGGTGAGGCGCGAGGCCAACTCGCCGATAATGCCGCCCTCGCCGTTCCAAAAGGCGCGCACGGTGTCGCGGTGCTTGTCGTTCCATTCCGACCATCCCGGCGGGAAGTTTCCGAGCTGATAGCCGCCCTCGCCCAAGTCCCAAGGCTCGGCGATAAGCTTGACGCCCTGGAGCGCAGGCTCCTGGCGCACCGCATTGAGAAAGGGGGCGTTGAGGTTGACGCCTTCGCCGTCGCGAAGAAGCGCCGAGGCCAAATCAAAACGGAATCCGTCCACATGCATAACCTCAACCCAGTGCCTCAACGAATCCATGACCATCTGCAAGACGCGCGGGTGGGAAAGATTGAGGGTGTTGCCGCAACCTGTTTGATCAACGTAATGCCGTTCGTCGCCGGGCTTGAGATGGTAGTAGGAAGCGTTGTCAATTCCCTTCATGGAGAGGACAGGCCCCATGTGGCCGCCTTCCCCTGAGTGGTTGAACACCACGTCGAGAATCACCTGAACGCCGGCGTCATGGAAGTGACGGACCATGGTGCGGAACTCGTTGGGATGGCCGCCGGCCAGGAAACGGGGATCGAGCGCAAAGAATGTATAGGGATTGTAGCCCCAATAGTTTGTTAGGCCCTGTTCCTCCAAATTACGTTGGTCCGCGCACGGGAAGATGGGCATAAACTCAACGGTGTTGATCCCTAAACTCTTAAGGTGGCTGATAACCCCGGAGAAGGACATGCCGGCGAAGGAGCCGCGCAAGGGAGGCGGAACGTTCGGGTGTCTGGCGGTCATGCCGGCCACATGCATCTCATAGATAATGCTCTCATGCCAGGGAACGTCCGGCGGCCGGTCGCCGCCCCAATTGAAGGCGGTGTCGATAACCATGCATTTGGGGACGTGGCGGGCGTTGTCGCGCTTGTCGAAGGACAGGTCGGCCTTACGGCTTTCCGTCCGGTAGCCGAAATTGGCCTTATGCCAGACAAGCTTTCCGGACAGCCCCTTGGCGTAAGGGTCGATCAGCAGTTTGTGATGATTGAAGCGGTGGCCCCGTTTGGGGTCATGGGGACCATGGACCCTGTAGCCGTACAGACTCCCCGGCACGGCGTCGGGAAGGTAGCCGTGCCAGACTTGATTGGTGTACTCGGGCAGCTCGATGCGTTCGAGCTCCTTCTTTCCCTTGGGGTCGAACAGACACAGCTCCACCTTCTCGGCGTTCTCGGAAAACAGCGCGAAATTGACGCCCTTGCCGTCCCATGTGGCCCCCAGCGGCCACGACGCGCCAGGCCATACGGCGCGGCTCATGACGCCGCCCCCTCAGCC
>CAJXGZ010000188.1 GCA_913053795.1 uncultured Rhodospirillales bacterium
GCGACAGGTTGTCGCCGCCGGAATTGACGATGATGTCCTTCTTGCGGTCGGTGATCCTCAAGGAGCCGTCGGCGTCAATATGGCCGATGTCGCCGGTGTAGAGCCAGCCGCCGCGAAGCGACTCATTGGTCGCCGCCTCGTTGCGCCAATAGCCCTGCATGAGCAGCTCGCCCCTGACCAGGATTTCACCGTCATCGGCGATTTTCACCTCGACGCCGGCAAGCGGCGGGCCGACGGCGTCGACCCGGGCGTTATGGGAGCGGTTGACGCTGACCACGGGACCCGACTCGGTGAGGCCGTAGCCTTGAAGAATGCGCAAACCCAAGGCGATGAAGAACAGGCCGATGTCCGGGTTCAGCGGCGCGCCGCCCGACACCAGCGCCTTGAGGCGGCCGCCGAAGCGCTTGCGCACCTTGGCCCGCACCAGCTTCTCCAGGGCCATGTCCTGGAGGCGTTGGCCGAGGCTTAGAGGTGCGCCGTGGTAGCGCATTTTGCCCAGTTCCAGGGCCTTGAAGAACATCTTTTCCTTGGCGCCGCCGGCCATTTTGACTCCGTGCATGATGCGGCCGTGCAGGGATTCATAAAGGCGCGGCACCGCCGTCATGATGGTCGGCCGGGCCTCGGCCATGTTTTTCGCCAGGGTCTCCACCCCCTCGGCGTAATAGATCTGGGCGCCGATGGAAATGGGAAAGAACTGCCCCGCCGAATGCTCGTAGGAATGCGACAGCGGCAGGAAGGAAAGGAACGTCTCGTCGCCCAGCCCCAACTCCTCCAGGGCGTCCCGGGCGCCGGCGCAGTTGTGCAGGATGGCGCCGTGGCTGAGCATCACCCCCTTGGGCGCGCCGCCGGTGCCCGACGTGTACATAATGCAGGAGGTGTCGGCGCGCGTCAGCGGCGGCAACTCTAAATCTTCGGCCTTTTCACTCAGCGCGTCGTCCCAGTTCAGAATATCCACGCTCAACTGCTGGCTCAGCTCAGGGGCCTCCATGGCGATGACGAACTTGGCCGCCGCCGACCTGTGGGCGGCGGGAAGAAAACGCCCCGCCAGGCGCCGAGTCGAGATGATGGCCCCCATGGCGCCGCTGTTCTCAAGGATATATTGATGGTCGTCCTCGGTGTTGGTGGCGTAGGCGGGAACGGTGACGGCGCCCAAGGCCATGACGGCGACGTCGGCGATCAACCATTCGGGGCGGTTTTCCGAGACCAGTATAACCCGGTCGCCTTGGCCGACGCCGAGCTTATGAAGCCCATGGGCCAGGGCGCGGATCTTGTCGGCGGCTTGGCGCCAGCTTAGGGGGGCGTAGGCGCCGTCCCGCTTGGCCCACAGGAAAGGCTTGCCGCCGAGGCGTTCGGCCTGTTCAAAAAACATTGTCGCCAGATTGGGCCAGGCTTGCGCACTCATGACGTCTATTCCAGCCCCATATGGGGAACGGCGCAAGGGCTTTTTCGCCAAAACTTCCGAACCGAGCTAACCCGGTTCGCGCCTGTGAAGGGCGTAGAGTTTGAAGACGCCAGCCGCGACATTCTTTTTGTGGTAGTAGATCAACCTTCCGTCATCGGTAAGGGCCGGCGCTTCCGAGAAACCAGTAATGGTCTTGATGACTTTAGGCCGTCCAAACGGGCTGTTCTTGTCCGGCCTTGTGGCGCGAAGGGATTCCGCTTTTATGGCGCCGCCTTTCCTGACCAGGCGGGTATAGAGAATTTCCAGCTCGTCATTGGAGATTGTGGCCCCATAGACCACGTCATCCTTGTTGATTTGTCTGAAAATCTTGGGCGAGTCATCCCGCGGGATGAATTTGCCGCCGGCTTTTTCGGCGTAAAAGAAATACGACTTGGTGGGCGGGGCGCCGTCGCCAAACCATGTCTGGGTTGAATACAGCGTCCGGCCGTCGGCGCTGATCTCTATATCCATGTTCAGCCAGCCGGGCTCGCCAAGGGAAAGCTCAGGAAAGGGCCTGATGTTTTTGACGGCGCCGTCTTTAAATTTTCCGCCATATACCGTCACCAGGTTTCGGGGACCGTAGGCATGGGTTGAGACGTAATAAAAATTGCCGTCCTTATCCATGGTCGGCACGCCGTCCACGGCTTTGGTATTTACGTTTTTGACCTCGCCCTTGAACTGAAAGGTGTAGTCATCAATCCTTTCCGCATAATAAATGTCCTTGTCCCTGGCCGCGCCATGTCCGCTGTTAAAGAACATGAGCCTGCCGTCACGGGAAATAAACGCCTCCATGGCGTCGCTGTCATAGCCGAGAATCCGGACCTCGGTATTTCTTACGAACGCCTCATTTTTGAGGTCTTTGGATAATCTTCTGATACCGGCTTCAAAATAGGCCAGGATTTCATCCAGCAAGGCATCGGCTTCCTCTATTTTGCCTGAATCTCCCAGCACCTTGACCTGTTTCATTCTGGGCAGAATTACCGACACGTCACGGCCTTCGGCCACCCATTCATGAAAGATTTCAACAGCCCTGTCCGCCTTGGCTTTCAGGTTATGCGGATTGATGTTTCCGGCGCCGGCGCCGAGGGGAAACAACAAACAAAAAGCCAAAACGGCGGAGTATGCGATTGAGCGGAGATTCATCAAATTTCCCCCCTTAGAATTGCCCATGTTACCCGACGGCGCGCAATTCCTCGGCTTGGGCGAGGTCGACGGAGACCAGCTGCGAGACGCCGCGCTCGGCCATGGTGACGCCGAACAGGCGGTCCATGCGGGCCATGGTCATATGGTGGTGGGTGACCACCAGGAAGCGGGTGCGGCCGGTATCCGCCATCTCGGAAAGCAGGGAGCAGAAGCGATCCACATTGGCGTCGTCCAGCGGCGCGTCCACCTCGTCGAGCACGCAGATCGGCGCCGGGTTGGTCAGGAAGACGCCGAACAGCAGGGCCAGGGCGGTCAACGCCTGCTCGCCGCCGGACAGCAGGGACAGCACCTGTAGGCGCTTGCCCGGCGGGCTGGCCATGATCTCCAGGCCGGCGTCCAGGGGATCGTCCGAATCGGTGAGGGTCAGGTGGGCGCGCCCGCCGCCGAAAAGGCGCACGAAAAGATCCTGGAAGTGCTGGTCCACCTCCTTGAACGAGGCCAGCAGCCGCTGGCGGCCCTCGCGGTTGAGCTCGGCGATCCCTAAACGCAGTTTTCCGATGGCCTTGATCAGGTCGTCGCGCTCGGTGGTCAGGGTTTCGACCTGTTCGTTCAGTTCGCTTATTTCCTGCTCGGCCCTCAGGTTGACCGGACCCATGGTTTCCCGCTCAATCTGCAGGCGCTCCACCCGGCGCTCCACGGCCTCCATCTCGGGCCATTCGGCGCCTTCCTTAAGCTCGGCGATTTCGGCCAATTCCTCAGGGTTGCAATCCAGTTTCTCGACAATGCGCTCGGCCAGGCTTTCGACCGCTTGCTTGCCTTGCTCGACGGCGCCTTCGGCGCGCACCCGCTGTTCGCGTGAGGTCGACGCATCGAGCTCGGCGGCGCGCAGTTTTTGCTGCGCCTCGGCCAGACGGTTCTCGGCCTCGGCCAGCCGGCCGGCGGCTTCCTTGCGGCTTTCCTGGGCGGCCTCCACCTTGGTCAGCAGGGCGTCCCGCTGTTCGGCGATTTCGGCGGGGCGGGTGGACAGGCGCGCCAGTTCTTGGTTGGCTTTTTGGCTTCGCTCGGCCAGTTGGTCCATGCGCTCGGCGGCGCCGTCGCTTCTTTGGCGCCAGGTCTCAAGCTCGCGGGCGATGTCGTCGAGACGGCGGCGGCGCTGCTCGGCGGCGCGGGCCAGATTGTCGTGGGCGCTTTGGCGCTCCAGCTGGAGGCTGCGAAGTTCGGCCATCTCGCCCCTGAGCTTAGCGATTTCGCGGCGCGCGATCTCGGTGTCGGGCAGGCTGATGAGCCCGTTCGCGGCCTCCTTCTCTTGGGCGCCGGTTTCCGCCTGATCGGCCTTGATGGCGTCCGCCGTTTCCTGGTGCGCCGAAAGCTTGGAGGCGAGCCCGGCCATTTTCTCCTTCAGATCGGCCTGGGAGTCGCGCGCCTCTGCGTAAGCGGCGTCGGCGGCGCGCAAGGCTTCCCGGGCGCACCTTTCGGCCGCCTCCGCTTGCTCCATGGCGGCGCGCGCCTGGGCGCTTCCGGATTCGGTCATTTCGGCGTTGCGGCGGGCGTCTTCGAGCTTGACGCGCACGTCCTTAAGACGGTTCAGTTGCTCCAGCCGTTTGGCCGAAGCGGTGGCGGTTCCGGCGCGAATGGTGAGGCCGTCCCAGCGCCACAGGCCGCCGCCGCGGCTGACAAGACGCTGCCCCTGGGACAAGGTTTCAGCCAGCCGCCGTCCGTCCTCCTCGCTGTCGACGACGCCGATTTGCGAAAGCCGGCGCATGAGGGCGCGGGAGCCCTTGACGAAGCCGGACAGCGGCTTGGTTCCGCCGGGCAGGGCTATCGGCGACGGGAAGGGCTCCAGGGTTCGCCAGTGGGCGGGCGCCTGTTCCTCGAGAGGGGCCGAAAGGTCATCGCCCAGCGCCGCGCCGAGCGCCGTTTCATAGCCGGGCTCGACGCTTAGGGAATCGATCAACGGCGGCCATCTTTTGTCGGAATCTCCGGCCTCCAGCACTTGCGCCAAGGCTTGCTCTTCGGCCTCGAGCCGGGTCATGACGGATTGCGCCGCCTGGAATATGGCGAACGCCTCGGCGGCGGCGCCGGCGGCGGCGGCGCGCGCCGATTCCGACTGAGCGAGTTCGGCGCGGGAGGCTTCCAGCTTTTCCTGCGCCCCGGCCAGTTCTGCTTCGGCGGCCACCAGGGCGGCCACGTCGCCGGCATGGGCGTCCAATTCGTCGCGCTGCCGGGCGAGGCGCTCGGCGCGCTCGGCGAGCCGTAGTTTACGGTCCCGGAGTTCGCGCAACGAAACTTCCAAGCTGGCGCGCCGCGCATCGTCGGCCGCC
Source organism: uncultured Rhodospirillales bacterium (assembly GCA_913053795.1). Lineage (GTDB taxonomy): Bacteria > Pseudomonadota > Alphaproteobacteria > Rhodospirillales > 2-02-FULL-58-16 > CAJXGZ01. The sequence goes on from CAJXGZ010000188.1 coordinate 4,906, forward strand.
GCCCGTTCGGTGATTTCG
>CAJXGZ010000189.1 GCA_913053795.1 uncultured Rhodospirillales bacterium
CTTTATAACGACGGCATCGACATTTCGGCGCCCAAGGGGACGACGGTCCGGGCGTCGGAGAACGGCGTCGTCGCCTACGCCGGCAACGAGCTTAGGGGCTTCGGCAACCTGTTGCTGATCAAGCATTCCGGAGGCTGGATCACCGCCTACGCCCACAACAGCGACTTGCTGGTGAAGCGGGGCCAAAGGATAACCAAGGGGCAAACCATCGCCAAGGTCGGCTCCACCGGCTCGGTCACCAGGCCCCAACTCCACTTCGAAATCCGCAAGGGAAAACGGGCCATCGACCCGAGGAAGTATCTGACGGCGGCCAACGTCCAGACGTTCACCGAAAGCGTCGCTTCCTTGCCAGCTAAAGCCCAATAAGCGAACCAAATTTCAGACCGCCGATGAGGGCCGGTGATGACCCAGAGCGGGCATTGCCGCTTTAAAACGACGGCTAAGGAATGACCGTTCAATCGCACCCTGTCAGCCAAAGAACTTGGTGACCGTCTCCAAAAAGTTGGGAACGGAGATGGGTTTGGATATGTCGCCCTCACAGCCGCTTTCGAGAATTTTCTCCTTATCCCCCTTCATGGCGAAAGCCGTTATCGCGGCAATTGGGATGTCCTTGAGATCATCTTCCGCCTTGATCATCTTGGTGGCTTCAAGTCCGGAGATTTCCAGCAACACGTATACATGAAAATTACAGAAGTATAGGTCTTGGTTTGAGAAAAGGAGGGGGGATTAAGCAAAGAATATTTTTCTTTAACCGATATTTCCCTGATTACCTTCATCTTCAGGGAAATGGGAGCCTGCGCGTCCGCTTTTGGCTTAAAACCGCCGCCGGAGACGATGCCCCAGACCAAGCCGGACTCAGGCGGCTTTCTGGTAATACAGGTTCTGGGGATGCCGGGCCTCGGCGAAAAACATCCAGCGTTCAACAATCAGCCCGGCGTACTGGATGACAAAAGCAAGGGCGAAGAAAATCGCCGATTGATAGCGCCAGCCGATCGCCATCAAAAGGATGGGCGCCGCGAAAGCGGCGATTAAATAAAAACCTGTCAGGAAGGGGAGCAGGCCTGGACTCCCGGGATGGAAGAATTCCTTCAGGTTGAAGGACCCCGCGGTGAAGCCGCGGCTAATCTGGCGCAGGTTCCGGTGACGCACGCCAATGGCCGATTGCAAGCTTGATTTGGGTTTCAGGATGCGGTTGCGCAGCAGGCTGGCCAGCCGCCCGAGCAGGGCCGACACGGTCAGGATCAAGGCGCCGGCGGCGTAAAAATCCCATAAGGGGCTTGCCATGACCCCGGCGTAGGCCGTGACAAAAACGAACCCCGACGCCGATCCCATGAGGGTGAAGTTCAACACCGTTAACGGCGAGGCCCATTCCTGGATGAATTTCATGCAGGCGTAGATCATGCCGGTGCAGACGAAAAGCAGGATGGCGGCCCCGGCGCCCAGGTAACCGACGGCCATGGGCAGGTCCAGATCCTTCATGTTGCCGAAGGTCATCAGCACCGGACGCCACCCCAGCCAGTGCACGCCGCCGTAAGCAAGCAACAATCCCATGACCAGCGGCAGGGCGATGACTTCGCGCGACAGCCAGGAGGTGCGCCAGGCGGCCGCCGACCGCCAGGCCCGTTCCGGGTGAGCCAGATGGAAAAAAGAGCTGAGCAAGCCGATACCCAGGAAGCAAAAGGCGAGAAGGCTGCCGAGAACGTAAAAATTTGCGGCCTCCAGCACCGGCGTGGCGCCGATCACCCAATAGAACTGGCCGGCGACCAGGGCCAGGAACAAGCCCTGCCCGGCGCCGGTGAGGGTGGTCAGGAAGATGACGGAAAATGCCGGTCTCATGCGTACAGGGCTCCTTGCGCTACCAACTGGTGACGTCGTCCAGTGACGGCGCTTTTTCGTCGGGTTTGGGAAGCGGGCCTTCCTTCCTGAGGGGATTGTCGGCGCGCACCAGTTCGTCGGCGTGAATGACCCGCCGGGATTTGCGCCTCGGCAGGTAATGGTTGCTCGGTTTGGCGGCCCATTCGGGCATCAACTGATAGCCGCCCTCTTCGCGGATGGCGATCGAGACCTCGCTGTCGGGGTCGGAGATGTCGCCGAACAGCCGGGCTCCCGCCGGGCAAGCCAGGACGCAGGCCGGCTTGCGCTCCGCTTCCGGCAGATCGGCGTCGTAGATGCGGTCGACGCACAGCGTGCATTTTTTCATGACGCCTTCGCTCTCATCGAATTCGCGGGCGCCGTAGGGGCAGGCCCATGAACAATACTTGCAGCCGATGCATTTGTCGTAATCGACCAGGACGATGCCGTCTTCCTGGCGCTTGTAGCTGGCCTTGGTGGGGCAGACGGGAACGCAGGGCGGGTCTTCGCAATGCAGGCAGGACTTCGGGAAATGGATGGTCTCGGTACGCGGGAAGACGCCGGCCTCATAGGTCTGCACCCGGTTGAAGAATATCCCCGCGGGATCGGCGTCATAGGGGTTGTCGTCGGTCATCGGACCGGCCCAGCCCGACGTGTTCCAGGATTTGCAACTGGTGACGCAAGCCTGGCAGCCGACACAGGTGTTGAGGTCGATGACAAGAGCGAGCTGTTTGGCGTAGGTGTCCGTCATCGCCTAATTCCCGCCTCGTCCGGCGAAGAAAGCCCGCACCCGCCCGCCAAAGGCCTTCATGCCCGGCAGCGGACGCATGGATGAAAACTGCGGCAAGGTGGTGGCCGCCTCTTTAGGCGCCTCGGCCTTGGAGACCCTGACCCGAAGGTCATACCAGGCGGCCTGTCCGGTCACCGGGTCGGAATTGGAGACATGCTCGCCCGCCTCGTGGGGCGGCAGTTCCTCGGAGATCAGGTGGTTGAGCAGGAAGCCCTTGCGGGATTCGTCGGCGTCGGGCGCCAGCCCCCAGGCTCCGGAGGCCTTGCCGATGCCGTTCCAGGTCCACACCGTGCCCGGTTCGACGGCTTCGGAAAAGCTGGCGATGCAGCGAATGCGGCCCCACGGGCTTTCGACCCAGACCCAATCGCCGTCCTCGAAGCCGCCGTCATAGCCGACGGACGGATGGACGAAGAGGGCGTTATGGCCGTGGATCTGACGCAGCCAGGCGTTCTGGCTGTCCCAGGAATGATACATGGCCATGGGGCGTTGGGTGATGGCGTTGAGCGGATAGGCCCCGGTGTCGATCAGTTGGGATTCCAGCGGCTCGTAATAAAAAGGCAGGGGATCGAAATAGGTTTCGATGCGCTGGCGGAGATGTTCGGGCGGCCGCCTGCCGGGCCATTTGCCCTGGGCGGCGAGGCGGAACCGTTGCAGCGTCTCGGAATAGAGCTGACACTGGATCGGCGAGCTTTGCCGGATCAGCCGATGGTGTTCGGCCCACTGCAAATAACCAAGGTTCCAGTTCCGCATGTACTGATACGACCGCGGCAATTCGTAATGGAAGTGATTGTTGTTCTTTTCGTACATCTCCCATTGCAGGGGGTTGGGTTCGCCCTGCATGAACTTTTCGCCGCCCTTGCCGCGCCAGCCGGCCAGGAAGCCAATGCCGGAACCGGGTTCGGTTTCGTAATTGACGATGAAATCCGGATAGTCCCGGTACTTGCGTTTCTTGTCGCCATCGACGAAGGCGGGCAGCTTAAGCCGTGACCCCAGTTCGATAATGACTTCCTGGAAGGGCTTGCTGTCGCCCATCGGCGGCAACACCGGCAGGCGAACCGAATCGACCGGACCGTCATATTCCGAAATGGGACGGTCGAGCATGGACATGACGTCATGGCGTTCGAGATAGGTGGTGTCCGGCAACACCAAGTCGGCGAAGTTCACCGTTTCGGAGTGAAAAGCGTCAGCGACGGCGATAAAGGGGATTTTATAGACGCCCTCTTGGTCCTTGTCGGTCAACATCTCACGCACGCTGGAGGTGTTCATGGTCGAATTCCAGGCCATGTTGGCCATGAACAGGAACAACGTGTCGATTGAGTAGGGGTCGCCCCGCCAGGCGTTGGTGATGACATTGTGCATCAGACCGTGGACCGACAGCGGGTACTCCCAGGAAAAGGCCTTGTCGATGCGCACCGGCCCGCCATCGTCATCGACGAAAAGGTCTTCCGGCCTGCCGGGCCAGCCCAAGGGCATACCGTCAAGCGGCGTCTCCGGCCGCACGGCTTCAGGTCCGTTTGGCGGCTTGGCGCAAGGCGGAATGGGGCGGGGGAACGGCGCCCGGTGGCGGAAGCCGCCGGGACGGTCGATGGTTCCCAGGATAGACATCAGAATGCCCAGGGCGCGGACCGCATGGAAGCCGTTGGAATGGGCCGCCAGCCCCCGCATGGCGTGAAAGGCGACCGGCGCCCCGGTGATCGATTCGTGGTCCTTGCCCCAGGCGTCGGTCCAGGAAATCGGCAACTCAATGGTCTGGTCGCGGGCCGTAACGCCCATTTCATGGGCCAGCTTGAGGATGGTCTCCGCCGGGACGCCGGTGACGCCTTCGGCCCACTGTGGCGTGTACTCTTCGACCTGCTCCTTAAGCAGCTGGAACGAGGTCTTGACCGGCATGCCGTCGTCAAGTTCGTAGGACCCCAACAGCCTTGGTTCGGCGCCCGGCCAGCGGTTGTCGACGGCTTCATTGGTAATGGAATCCCACCACAACTTGTTTTGCGGGTCGATACAGCCTTCCCGGACCGGAATGTCGGTGCGCACGAAGAGGCCGAATTGGTCGCTTTCCCGGTCCTGGTTGATCAGTTCCGGGGCGTTGGTGTAGGTCATCAGGAAATCCCGGTCATAGAGACCCAAGTTGATGATTTCACGGATGACGGCCAGCAACAGGGCGCCGTCGGAGCCCGGCTTGATCGGTATCCACTGATCGGCGATGGCGGCGTAGCCAGTGCGCACCGGGTTAATGGCGATAAAGCGTCCGCCCTGGCGCTTGAATTCGC
>CAJXGZ010000190.1 GCA_913053795.1 uncultured Rhodospirillales bacterium
CAGCAGACCCATATTTGTATAAGTACTGCCAGCAATGCAATACATTTCCAATTTGCGGTGGCGGTTGTGCAAATCGTCGGCTTCGTAAAATATTTTTAAAAGATAACAAAGTTGATTTTTGCTCTCTCTACAAAGATCACCTTATTGAGTTTTTAAACGCAGTGGTTCAAAAAGAAGAGCAAATTGCGCTCTGTCAACATTTGCTTAATGATGTCGATAAAGTCGGTTCGAGTGTTTCAGAATTAAAATTACGGTGACAGTTTACTAATCACCCCCCCGTCACCGGCGGGAAAAAGGCGATCTCGCGCGCATCGGCGATGGCGGCGTCAGGGGCGACGTGGGTCTGGTCTATGGCGGTACGGATCACGTTCGACTGCTCGAAGGCGGCTTCGAACCGCGGGCCTCTGGTTTTTTGCCAGGCCATCAGGTCGGTCACGGTTTTCACCTTCTCGGGTAACTCAACCGTTTCCTCAGCCTTGCCTGCTTTCTCCCGCACCCATGCGAAATAGAGGAGTTTCACGCTCATTATTCGAGGCCCTGTTCCAGCACATGCTTCACCCCGGCCCGGAAATAGTCCCAGCCGGTGTAGAGCGTCAAAGTTGCCGAAACCCAGAGTAAAGCGAGCCCGGTGAGGCTCGTCCAGGGAAATATTTTATCGCCGGTCGGGCCGGCGATAAGAAATCCGATGGCGACCATTTGCATCACCGTCTTCCATTTCGCGAGATTGGAGACCGGCACGCTGACATTCACTTCGCCCAGAAACTCGCGCAGGCCCGAGACCAGAATTTCGCGAAACAATATGACCGCCGCCGGGGCCACCGTCAGCCCGGTGATGTGATCGTTGGCGACCAGCATCAGCAGCACCCCGGCAATCAGCAGCTTGTCGGCGATGGGGTCGAGAAACCGGCCGAGCGACGATTGCTGCTGCCACACCCGGGCCAGGTAGCCGTCAAAAAAATCCGTAATACAGGCGTAAGTATAGACCGAAAATGCGGCCCAGTTGCCCAGTGGCGATGGCAAATACATCAGGCCGATGATCACCGGAATCGATCCGATTCGCGACATCGTCAGGATATTGGGGAGATTCAATGGCATGTCAGGAATTAGCCCAGGATGTTTTTATCAAATTACATGGCGAGAGTTTACTCCGAGCCGTGGAACCAGTCATAGATTTTCTTGGCCATCGCCTTGCTGACACCGGGGGTGGCTTCCAGATCGGCCAGCCCGGCGGCTTTGACCGCCCCGGCGGAGCCGAACAGGTGCAGCAGCGCCTTCTTGCGTTTGGGGCCGACGCCGGGGACGCCGTCCAGCAACGAGCGCGTCAACGCCTTGCCCCGCTTCGCCCTGTGGCTTCCGATGGCGAAGCGATGGGCCTCGTCGCGCAGCCGTTGCAGGAAATAGAGCGTGGGGTCGCGCGGCTCCATGACAAGAGGGCCGGCGCCGCCGGGGAGGAAGATGCGCTCGCGTCCGGCGTTGCGATCAGGCCCCTTGGCGATGGCGGCGACGGCGATGTCCGTGACGCCCAGGTCGGAAAAGACTTCCATGGCGGCGTTAAGGTGCCCGGCGCCGCCGTCGACGAGAACCAGATCGGGCCACTGGCCGCGCCCGCGGTCCGGGTCCTCCTTGAGGGCGCGGGAGAAACGCCGGGTCAGCACCTCGCGCATCATGGCGTAATCGTCCCCCGGCGCGTTGTCTTCTTTGAAGTTGAACTTGCGGTAGGCGTTCTTGATGGGGCCTTCGGGACCGGCGACGATCATGGCGCCCACCGCCTTGGCCCCGGAAATATGGCTGTTGTCATAGACTTCGATGCGCTCGGGGCTTGCCTCCAGGCCAAGGGCTGCGGCCAACCCCTCGAGCTGGCGGCGTTGGGAGGCGCTCTCGCCGAGACGGCGGCTCAGGGCTTCGCGGGCGTTTGTGAGGGCGTGCGCCATCAGTTTCAGCTTGTCCCCGCGCTGGGGCGTGGAGACGCTAACCCGCCTTCCGGCGCGCACGCTCAAGGCCTCGGCCAGAAGTTCCGCGCCGGGCGGGCGGGGGCTGACCAGGATCAGGCGCGGTGGGACTTTTGAGTCATAGAACTGGCCGATAAAAGCCTCCAACACCTGCGCTGCGCCGTGCTCCTTGGCGTGTCCGGGAAAGTAGGCCCTGTTGCCAAAGTTGCGCCCGGCGCGGAAGAAAAACACCTGGATGCAGGTTTGCCCAACCTCTTGATGGGCGGCGATGACGTCAGCCTCGCCGACGCTCGAGAGGTTTATGTCCTGGCGGGCTTGGATGCTGGTGAGCGCCCGGATGCGGTCGCGGTAAAGGGCGGCCTTTTCGAACGCCATGGCGTCGCTGGCCTCTTGCATGCGCGCCGCCAGGCGTTGCTGTATTTTGCTGCTGCCGCCGCTCAGGAACTCTTGCGCCTCGTTGACCAGCCCGGCGTAGTCCTCGATGCTTATGCGGGCCACGCACGGGCCTGAGCAGCGCTTGATCTGATAGAGCAGACAGGGGCGCGTGCGGCTTGAGAACACGGCGTCGGAACAGGTCCTGAGCAGAAACGCCCGTTGCAGGACGCTTAAGGTTTCGTTGACGGCTCCGGCCGAGGCGAAGGGGCCGTAATAATCCCCTTTGGCGGATCGCCGGCCGCGATGCTTGAGAACCCGCGCGAAGGGGTGATCGCCGGTGACCAGAATGGAAGGGAAGGATTTATCGTCGCGAAGCAGAATGTTGTAGCGCGGGCCTAAGGACTTGATCAGGTTGGCTTCCAGAAGCAAGGCCTCGGCTTCGGTGTTGGTGGTGACGAATTCCATGGACGCCGTTTGCGCCACCATGCGCCCGATGCGTGGCGAAAGCCGTCCGGGTTTGACGTAGCTGGCCACCCGTTTCCTTAAGTCCTTGGCCTTGCCCACATAGAGGACGCCGCCTTCGGCGTTGATCATCCTGTAAACGCCGGGTTTGGCGGGCAGAGCCTTGAGGTGGGATAAGATCGCCTCGCCGCCAAGCGGCGGCCCCAGGGCGGAGTCATGAGCGGAGTCATGAGCGGAGTCATGGCCGTCTGTGGCGTCTGTGCCGTCTGTGGCGTCGGTTCCGGAGCTTCGTTGTTTGGTCATGGCAAGATGCAAAAAAAACGGTGTGCGCATACTCCGATAGGCGGAGATAATTATGAAAATTCACGGCTCCGTGAACTATCCACGATTCATGTGGATAAAGCTGTTGAAAATCCCGCCTGCGCTTCCAAGTCTCCAACTATACTGGGCTTTTCCATGGTTTGCACAATAAATAGGCATTAATTGTAACCTATTGTTTTTAAAGGATTACTCAATATGACAAAGTGTCAGGTTGGGAGCGTGATTTTTTTTCTGATTAAGCCCGCGTCAAGGAAGTCAAGAAACTTTCGCCTGTGTACAACTTCGTCCAAGCAGGATGGAAAGCGCTTACTTGCAAGGGCTTAAGGAAATGAAAACCTATCCTTTCGGATTAAACCTCTCGATTTCGACTCCGGCGCCGCCGGCGTCGGAGAAGACGTCCATTTTTTCCACCCGCACCCGCGCCGAGCGGACCCGGGAGTCCTTCAGGCACATGGCGGCGATATCCTCGGCCAGGGTCTCGACCAGATTGAAATGCCCGGCGCCGGTGATAAGGCGCGCCTCGGCGGCGATCTTTTCATAACACACCACGTTGGCGATCTCGTCGCCGAGGGGTTTTGAGTCCTCGCGAACGGCCAGATCCAAATTGAGGCGCACCCGTTGGGCGTTGTCGCGTTCATGGCCGTGGACGCCGATGGAGCACGAAAGAATCAAATTGCGGATGAAAAGGTGACATATTCCGGCGCGGGCGCCGGCGATTTTTAAGGGTTCGACGAGTTTCATCCGGCTGGCGGTCATTGGGCTCTCCCGTACTCTAAGTTTTATTGGCCCGTATTTGAAAGTTTATTCTCTGGGCTCTGACTTATCCCGGCGCTGGCGCGTTCCCAAATGCTGTCCGCCGTCGAGAGCGATCATCTGCCCTGTCATGGACGGTGCGTCAAGGATGAAACACGCCGCCTCGCCGATTTCCTCCGGTTCGACGCGGCGCTCAAGGGGCAGGGACGCCCATTGACGCCGGAACGTCTCTTCCGTCTGGCGGGCGCCGGGCAGCGTCGGACCCGGCCCAATGGCGTTGACGCGGATCCGCGGCGCCAAGGCCAGCGCCAACGTTTGGGTCAGCGTCCACAACGCCGATTTGCTCAGGGTGTACGAGGTGAATTGCGAGGTCAGGTTCCACACCCGCTGGTCGATGATGTTGATGACGTTCGCCTCCCCTGGCGCCTCCCCTGGCGCTTCTTCCGTTTCGGGCTGTTGCGCCGCGAAAGCCTGGGTCAGCACGAACGGCGCGCGCAGGTTGACCTGCATGTGGAGATCCCATGATTCGCGGCTGGCGGTTTCCGGCGTGTCGTACTCGAAGACCGAGGCGTTGTTGATGAGGGCGGCAAGGGGGCCGGTTTCCTCGACGACCCGGGGCGTCAGCAAAGCGGTTTCCTCTTCGCTTGACAGGTCGGCCTTGAAAACGGCGGCTTGGCCTCCGCCGGCGCGAATCTCATCGGCGAGGCGGCGCGCCTCCCCGCCGGACGCGTTGTAGTGCAGCGCCAACGCCCAGCCGCGCCCGGCCAGCGTCAAGGCGATGGCCCGTCCGATGCGCTTGGCGGCGCCGGTTACAAGCGCAGTACGGTGAGGATGGGCGCTCATGGCCCGAGGATATTCTGGACGCCGTAGGCCTGGGCGGCGATGTAGGCGACGTAGGCGGTGAGGAAAAGGGTGGCCTCTTTGCGGCAAAGACGGCGGCCGCTGGCGAGGAACGGGATCAGAATCACCGCCGAGCCCAGCATCACCCAAAGATCAAAGTTCAGGATTTGGCTGGGAACCGGCAGAGGCGCAATCACGGCCACC
>CAJXGZ010000191.1 GCA_913053795.1 uncultured Rhodospirillales bacterium
TGGCGCGGTCAAGAACGCGGCGCAGGTTTGGATTGCTGAACTCAGCGTCCAGATCCTCGATGGCCGCGCCCTCCGCCTCCATCCAGTCAATGGGCAGGTAGACCCGGTCCAACTGACGATAATCATCCTGGCAATCCTGAAGGTGGTTGATCACCTGCAAAGCGTTGCACAAGGCGTCGGACGGGCCGTAGCCGTCGCGGGAACCGCCATGAAGGTCAAGCAGGTAGCGCCCCACGGGCGCCGCCGACAGGATGCAATAGCCCATCAAGTCGTCCCAGTCCTTGTACCTGAGCTTTGTAGCGTCCTGAATGAAGGCCGCGATCAGGTCCTGGCAGTGGCGCGGCGTAACATCTGTTTCGGTCAAGCTGAGCCGCATGCGGTGGGCGGTGGCGTAGGCCTCGCTCTCCATGGCCTCGCCAAGCAAGGCCGCCTCAAACCCCTTGAGGCGCGCCACCTTGTCCTCCGGCGCAAGATCGGGATTGTCGGCGATGTCGTCGATGGCCCTCGCGAAACGGTAGAAGGCGCCGATATGGGGCCTCAGTTCAGCCGGCAACAGCCATGAACCGACGGGAAAGTTCTCGTATGCGGAGTCCTTGCCGGACGGCGTTTCAACGGTTTGCATTCACAGGGCTTTCAAAAAAAGAAAAGCCCTTTATTCGTTTTTCCAAACGGTTGTTTTCAACATGCCGATGTTTTTCTGATTGCGCATGTCCTCAAGAAACAAATCGAGATCGCCGCCGTTTCTGCGGATGACGGACGCGAACTCAGAGCGCTGGGATTGGCCCATGCTGATGCCGGCCACCATGACGTCGATGATGATGTATTTTCCTTCTTTCGCCCGCACGCGCCATTGAATCTCCACCGGCTTGGGGTCTCTAGGCTTCCTGATTTTGGTGAAAACAACGATGTCCTTTTTCCCCTTGGCCATCGATTTTATGACGGAAAGCTTCTCGCCTTTGTAATCGGCGAAGCGGTCCGCGTAAGTCACCACAAGCAGGTTTTCGAAAAGCTTCAGGTACTCAGCGCGTTGCGCATCGGTGGCTTGGCGCCAATAACGGCCGAGAACCCAGCGGCCGATGGTCTTGACGGCGAATTCATTATTCAAAATGACACGGAAGCGTTTACGCCGCTCCCCCGTGGACAGACCGTCCTCCGTCAGTTCGGCGATAGACCTGTTGGCAAGGCTCTGAATGAACTTCCCAGCGCCGGCGGCGAAACTATCCGACTGGCTCTGACTTGGCGCTATCGTCATAAAAAACGCCAACATAAAACATCCCGCTAAAACAATCCCCCGCCTAAACATCGCCTACTCCACATATGTTAATTGTTAAAAAAATCCGGGCGCTATTTTTTAAAAACGCCCCACCCCGCTGACGAATTGTAAAGACTGCTCATAAGCGCACGAAAATCAAGAAAAGAATGTATTTTCCATTAATTAATCGAACCAAGGAACATTCTGGATTTACAAATTAACTCCCGCTATGCTTCGCGCTCAATTTTCTAAGGTCAGCCACATGCCAACCCACATCCAGATGTCCGCCAAATTATTGCGAGGCGCCGCGGATTTTTTCCGCTCTATGAAAGACATCAACAAGGCCGTCGCTGACGAGTTGGAGACAAACGCAAAGACATGCGAATTGGTGGCGGACCTGATTGAGAAAGACCCCCACGGCGAGGCGCCGGAGCTTAAAGATGGAATCCTAGACGAGATGAGCCAAGATAAAAACTAGCGCCATTAAGCGGCGATGAACTTGTCGCGGTATTCGGCGCGGATCGTAGCGTGCCAAGGCTCTTCAATCGGCCACCACCACAACCTGTCAAGGGCGCCGTCCCGATAGACCTCGGCGGTTTTCTTCTTCATCTTATCATCAAGAAATTCGTCGGCGCCGGCGGCGCACGATGCGTAGCCAGTCGTATTGGCGAGCTTGGCTCCGTTCCTCGGCGTATATTGGAATTTCAGAAATTCGTAGACCTGATCCAGGTTCTCAGCGCCGGCGGGAATTGACAACCCGGCGAGCCAGCCAAGGGCGCCCTCCACCGGCGCCCGAAAGCCCACGGGCTCACCGCCGTTGCTGAGACGGGTGGGCGGGCCGTCCCAGGTCTGCCCCAGGACAACGCCGTTATTTTTGAATCCGCTGATCTGGCCTTCCGCATCCTCCCAAAACAGCTTGACCCAGGACCTGTGCTCGACGGCGAACTTGGTGATCTTGTCCCAAATGCCGCGCATGCTGTCTTCGTCCTTGTAGGAGTCAAGCATGCGATTGGAGGGAACTTCGCCGATACGGTCCAGATAAAGCCCAAGGGTCAGCAGCATTGAGTTTGGGGCGCCCATGATCTTGCCCTTCAACTGGGGCGACCACAAATCGCCATAAGTCAGGTCGGCGGGCTCCCTGAACCACTTGTCGGTGCGCCACGCCAAGCCCTCGGTGCCCCAAACGAAGGGCAGGTGATGAGCTTTTCCACCCCAAGTCCCCGCCTTCAGAGAAGCCTCCAGCATCCCCTGGTCCATCCGGTCAAGGGGCGCCCTCTTCATGTCCCAAGGCTGCAGCAGGCTAAGCGCCCGCCAATGCGCCATATGGCTGGCTGTCGGGCATATCAGGTCAAAGCCGCGCCCCTTGAAGGCCTTGACCCTGTGAAGCAGCTCCTCATCGGAGCCGTAAAGGGATTGGCTGAGATGAATGCCCGTTGCGTCCTTAAAGGCCTGGGAAATGGAATCGGGAAGGTAATCCGACCACATCATTATTTTGAGATTGCCGGAAGAAGAGAAGGCGTCCCTGACGATCCACGGCCCCATGGCGGCGGCGGACGCCGCGGCGACGGCGCTCTTGAGCAACGTGCGCCGGGTGAATGTCTTGGCGGCCTTAAGCGTGGCTTTTGAAGATAGTTTAATTTTGGAGGTTTTCATCTTTACGGCCTTCATGGCTCTTCCTTGTTAATTATTTAATTAATTAATATTTTTCAAGTAAATAATGCCATTTCAATAGATACCAGGTGAAACTTTTTTTGTTATAGAATGAAATTATGGTTATTTGCGGGCGAGGGCGCTCCACATGAGGGCCCCCCAGCCGAGAATCAGTAAAATGCCGCCGGCCGGCGCCAACCCGACCAAGGGAAGCTCCTCGGTCATGGAGAAGTAATAAAGGGTTCCCGAGAAGGCCACGATGCCGATGGCGAACGCCCAACCGGCGACGGTCACGGCCTTGGCGGCGCGTCCCTCGCATCGGGTGGAAAGCCACGCCACCGCCAGCAAAGCCAAGGCGTGCCACATTTGATATTCAACGCCCAGGTTAAAGATTTCGCGAAGGGCGGCGTCCCCCTCAAGCATGTGCCAGCCGTAGGCCCCCGCTCCAACCGCGGTCAAGCCGAAAAAAGCCCCAAAGAAAAGCCATTTCCGCATGAGGGTGTTTCCTTGCTGAAGCGCCCGGCCGATAATGTACGGCGTTACTTACGTTTTAAGGGCCAATCAATAAACATGAACGCCAACATCTACAAACTGTTTCGCGAACGTTTCCCCGAGGACGGAAAAACGCCCTTCCTGATCCCAACGGAGGGCGCGCCCCTTCTCTATGGAGATCTGGACAGGAGAACGGCCCGCATGGCGGGACGGCTGTGCGCTCATGGCGTGGAAAAGGGCGGCCGCGTCGCGGCGCAAGTTGAAAAATCGCCCGAAGCGGTGCTGCTTTATCTGGCCTGCCTTCGTCTAGGCGCCGTCTATCTGCCCCTGAACACGGCCTATACGGCGGACGAAGTTGCGTACTTTTTGCAAGACGCCGAGCCCCGCGTATTTATTCGCCACCCCCAGGAATTGAACCAGGACGCACCCCCTTTTGAAGATATCGCCGTCATGAAAGAGGATAACTTGGCCGCCATCCTTTACACCTCCGGCACCACGGGCCGAAGCAAAGGCGCCATGATCAGTCACGGCAATCTTTCCTCCAACGCTTTGACGCTGCATCGCATCTGGGGCTGGCGGGAGGGCGACATGCTGTTGCACGCGCTGCCCATTCATCACGTCCACGGGCTGTTCACGGCCCTTCACTGCGCGCTGCTCAATGGATCAAGCGCGTTGTTCGCCACTAAGTTCGACGCCGCGGAAGTCATCCCCCTGCTGCCCCAGGCGACGGTAATGATGGGTGCGCCCACCTACTACGCCCGGTTGCTGGAGCGCCCCGAATTGACGCCCGGACTGTGCGCGAATATGAGGCTGTTCATTTCAGGATCGGCGCCGTTGCGCCTGGAGACCTTTGCGGCCTTCAAGACGCGCACAGGTCACGAAATCCTGGAGCGCTATGGCATGACGGAAGCCGGAATGATCGCCTCCAACCCTCTTGAGGGCGGGCGCGTCGCTGGAACGGTGGGCTATCCGCTGCCGGACGTAAAGGCGCGCGTTGACGCCGAAACCGGAGTTCTGGAAATCGCCGGGCCGAACGTCTTCAAGGGCTACTGGCGAGCCCCCGAAAAGACGGACCAGGCCTTCCGCCCCGGCGGATGGTTCATCACCGGCGATTTGGCCGAGATAAGCGGGGACGGCCGGATCGCCATCTCGGGCCGGGCCACGGACATGATCATCAGCGGCGGCCTCAACATTTATCCCAAGGAGGTCGAGGACCGCCTGGACCTTCTTAGCGGCGTCAAGGAGTCCGCCGTCTTCGGCGTCGCCCACCCCGACCTCGGCGAAGCGGCGTGCGCCGCAATCGCCCCTGACGGAACGGCGGAGATCACAGAGGAAGCCGTTCGGTCCGCCCTGGACGGCAAGCTGGCCCGCTTCAAGATTCCAAAACGCGTTTTCCTTGTGGACGATATGCCCCGGAACGCCATGGGCAAGACGCAAAAAACAAAGCTCAGGGAACGCTACGGCGGGACGTTCCTGTAAGACGCCGTCTTGGCG
>CAJXGZ010000192.1 GCA_913053795.1 uncultured Rhodospirillales bacterium
ATCAGGGTGTCATAGATCATGCCTGTGCCGGCGGCGGCCTCGCCCTTGATGATGAAGCCGTTGAAACTGTCGAACCCGCCGATAGCCGCCATCTTCACCGAGCCGCCCTTGGGCGCTTGCGGGTTGACGTAGTCGAAATGCTTGAAATCCGGCGGATACTTGACCTCGCCATGCATGGCGACGCCGTGCCGCGGCTTGACCTCTTCGGCGGACGCGGGGGGAATGAAAAGAAATAACGCAAGAAGGATCAGAAGAATTCTCATCCAGTCAGCGCCTCCAGGGCTTGGGCGTGGGTGCGGGGATCTCCGGCGGCCAGCACGCGGCCGTTTGACCGCACGGTCAATTCCTTTCCCTCCCAGTCGGTGATGAGGCCGCCGGCCCCCTTGACGACCGGGACCAGGGCGCAGAAATCATAAGGCTTCAGGCTGGCCTCGCAAACCAGGTCGACAAAGCCGCCCGCCAGCAGCCCGTAAGCGTAGCAGTCGGCGCCGTAGGCGGCGTGCCTGCACGTCTTGCGCAGCCGTTCGAACGCTTGGAAATCCTCCCCTTCGAACATCTGGGGCGAGGTGGCGTGGAGCCACGCCTCGGCCGTCCCGGGGCAAGGGCGGACCTTGACCGGGTTATTGTTGAAGACGGTGGGGCGGCCCTCGGCGCCCGTCCAGCGCTCGTTCATGGCCGGGGCCTCGATGATCCCGAGAATGGGCGCGCCGTTCCGGGTCAGGGAAACCAGGGAGCCGAACAGGGGCTTGCCGGTGACGAAGGACTGGGTGCCGTCGATGGGGTCCAGGACCCAAACGTACTCGGCGCCGGCGCGCGCCGCGCCATGCTCCTCGCCGATGACGCCGTGATCGGGGAAGGCTTGCTCAATGAGCGCGCGCATGGCGGATTCGGCCTCGCGGTCGGCGGCGGTGACCGGGCTCTTGTCCGCCTTGTGCTCGACGGCCATGCCGCTTCGGAAATATTTCATGGCGATGGGCCGGGCGGCGTCCGCCAGCCGTTCGGCCAACTTAAGGAATTCATCGAGGCGGGGATCCATCAAGCGTACCGGAAGCTGATGGCGCAAATCATGTGATCCACGTCCTTCCCGTCGTCGCTTAAAGGCAGCACGATCATGCGGTACATGATTTCGCGGTCGTCCTCCAAGAGCAGAACGCCGGCGCCGATCATCGGATGGTGGGCGTCGACGGAGGTGGAGCAGCATTCAAAGACGCTGCCGTCCAGGGGCCGGGGAAAGACGTCCATCACCGTTTTCCCGGCGGGGTCGTCGCCGCAAATTTCCCTAAGAATGGAGCCGGAGTTCTTGATCACGAAACGCCCGGCCCCATTTTCGGTGGCGACGGTGAACAGGTTGTCGCAGAGTTCCGGGTTGTCCATGAAGTTGACCTGATCCAGGCGGGGCAGCTTGTCGGGATCCTTGATTTCGGTCCAGCATTGCAGCGCTTGGCAGGAGATGCGGCGCTCGCTGTCCAGCCCGCGGCAGAAATCCTGGATATGGTCCGAACTGACGAAACTCATTTTCCCGCCCCTTGTTCCTTTAGGGTGCGCAGGAAGGCGATGACGGCGGCGCGGTCGGCGGCTTTCTTGAGGCCCCTGAAGACCATCTTGGTGCCTTTGATGAATTTCCTGGGATTGGCGATGAAGGCGTCCAAGGTTTGCCCGTCCCACGCGCCCTTGGCGTTTTTAAAAGGCTTGGAATAGCGATAACCGGCCTTGGCGCCCAAGCCGGCGCCGGCGACTCCCCACAGGTTGGGACCGATCTTGTGTTTATCGTTTTGTCCCCAAGTGTGGCAGATCTTGCATTTTTTCATGAACACCTTTTTGCCTCTGTCCGGCGTTGGCGTTACGGGCGCCGGCGCTAAGGCTATTACCGCCGCCGCCGAGGTTTCCGCGGTTTTTCCAGGCGCCGGTTGCGCGCTTGCGGCGTCCTTCACTTTTGTTTCAAGCTTTGGGGCTTCAAGCTTTGGGGCTTCAAGGCGTTCTTTTTCCTTGTTGATCCAAAAGAAGGAGATAATCACCCCTACCGCGATGATCAGGAAAAGACCCGTTTTGCTGTTCATGGGGCGCCTCTTCAGTTTGAATGGTGGAGACTTTAGCCTTAAGGGCGGGGTCTGTTCAATTAAAAGCCGATTTCATGATAGGCGCAACCGGGTTATGGTGCGTCCATGAAAGCGCCCAGAAACCCCATCGTCATCGTCCCGGCGCGCATGGCGTCCCGGCGTCTTCCCGGCAAACCGCTGGCCGACATCCACGGCGAGCCCATGATCGTTCATGTCTGGCGGCGCGCCATGGAGGCCGACGTTGGGCCGGTGGTGGTGGCCGCGGCCGAGGTGGAAATCGCCGAAGCGGTCATGGCCGTGGGCGGGCGCGCCGTGCTGACCCGCCCCGATCACGCCTCCGGCTCCGATAGGGCGTTCGAGGCGCTGGGCAAGGCCGACCCGCAAGGCGTCCACGACGCCGTCATCAACCTTCAGGGCGATTTGCCGACCATCGAGGCCGCCGCGGTGCGCGCCACCCTCAAGCCCTTGGACGGCGAAGCCGACATTTCCACCCTGGCCTGCGTCATCCGCTCGCCCGAGGAGCTGGGCAACCCCAACGTCGTCAAGGCGGTCTTGTCCATCAAGCCCGGCGCCCCCATGGGCAGCGTCGGCCGCGCCCTTTACTTCAGCCGTTCGGCGGTCCCTTCCGGCGACGGACCCCATTACCACCACATCGGCATTTACGCCTTTCGCCGCGAGGCGTTGGCCCGCTTCGTTAAATTGCCGCCGGGCGAGCTGGAGTTATGCGAGCGCCTGGAGCAGTTGAGGGCGCTTGAGAACGGCATGCGCATCGACGCCGCTCTCGTTGACACGCATCCCCTCGGCGTCGATACTCCCGAAGACCTCGAACGCGCCCGTGAGATGCTTGGCTAGCCCATGTCCGATCCCGATAACACAATCGCCTTCCAGGGGGCTCCCGGCGCCTACTCGGACCTGGCGTGCCGCGCCGCGCGCCCCGAGATGGCGACTTTGCCTTGCCGCGCCTTCGAAGACGCCTTCGCCGCCGTCCATGACGGCAAGGCGGCGCTGGCCATGATCCCCATTGAGAATTCCGTCGCCGGACGCGTCGCCGACATCCACCACCTGCTGCCTCAGTCCGGCCTGCACATCATCGGCGAGCACTTCCAGCGGGTGAATCACCACCTGTTGGGAATCAAAGGGGCCGAGATCGGCGACGTCACCCATGTGCACAGCCATGTGCACGCCCTCAACCAGTGCCGCAATCTGATCCGCGAGTTGGGCGTCGAGCCGGTGGTCAGCGTCGACACCGCCGGGGCGGCGGCGGAAGTGGCCCAAAAGGGGGACAAGACGCAAGCGGCCATCGCCTCGGAGCTGGCGGGCGAGCTTGACGGACTGGCGTCCCTGAAGGCCGACATCGAGGACGCCGAACACAACACCACGCGCTTTTTGATCATGGCCAGGGAGCCGGCGGCTCCCGATCCCAAGGCGGGCCTGATCATCACCAGCTTGGTCTTTCGCGTGCGCAACGTGCCGGCGGCGCTGTACAAGGCGATGGGCGGCTTCGCCACCAACGCCGTCAATATGACGAAGCTGGAAAGCTATCTGGTGGGCGGAAACTTCAGCGCCGCCCAGTTCTACGCCGACGTTGAGGGCTGCCCCGCGCACAAAAACGTTGCGCTGGCCCTGGAGGAGTTGGAATTTCACACCCGCGAGGTGAAAATCCTCGGCGTCTACCCGGCCCACCCCTTCCGCCTGGAGAACAAGGACGGTTAAGGGGGGGGGATTTAAGTAGAATATCCCCGTTAATTCTCGATTGTCATTACGACTCTCGGAAAGGAGTGCTGTGAGTGACTGATGGAATGGTTGAGGCCGATGCGGAAATGCGGACCTTCTGTGAAGGCGTAGGGGAGCTCATCCTCTGGGCATCAGCAATCGATGCACAGCTTACGAAGGCAGTGATCAGGGCTTGCTCGCTAACGGAAACCCCCATGCTTGAGCCTATCGTCGCTGAGCTAGATGCTCGGGCTAAGGTCGGAATCCTTCGGGCTAGGTCAAAACACATAGAGAATGCCGCTTGGTCCAAGGGCATAACGAGGTGGCTGACCAAGGCCGAGAAGGTGAACGGGTACCGTAACACGGTGGCCCATCACCAAGTAGCGGCGAACGATGGGAAGCTGATCCTTCACTCCGCGCAGGCACGAAAGCTGCTCAAGAGCATCAAGGATTCGAAGTCGGCCTCTGCCAAGACCGTCAATGACATTAATCGGTGGGTGGAGGCAGCAAGAGGTGCGTACGGGCAGGGGCAGAAAGTCCTGGACAACCTTGATCGACTTGCCGAGGAAGTCGCCAAACGCCAAGCAAATAAGCCGACATCAAATTAATCGTATTACGGTGGTATTACGGTGGGTGGTATTACGGTGACACAGTTTACTTTACTCTCAAAGGTTAAATGAGGCTGATAAAGCTCAGACCTCGCATTTTAAACCCGGAGGAAGAAAAGTAAACTGTCACCGTAACCCACCGTAACCCCACCCCTTCCGCCTGGAGAACAAGGACGGTTAATCGGGGGATTAAGGTGGGACGGCCCCGGCCTTTCTTTCACGCGCAAGCTATGGTCTCCGCCTTAAATCCAATAGCGGACTATATCCGGGACAGTTTCCGACTTCCGGTTTTGATCCAACTCAGATGTTTTGATGAGAGCAGGGGAGGTTTATATCGGGGGCTAGAAACCACCGGGAGTTCTGTCTCTTTCTTAACCTTATAGGTCGCGCCAAAATGAGTCATATGCCGAACAGCGACTGTTATCTACCCACCCCACATCGTTT
>CAJXGZ010000193.1 GCA_913053795.1 uncultured Rhodospirillales bacterium
CGGCGCCCGCGCTCCGTCGCCGGAGGATTTCCTCGGTCGCCAGAGCGAGGGCCTCGTCGGGGCGCTCGGTCGGTCGGATGTTTTCGAGGAGCTCGCGCGTCGCGGCGTCCTGCGGCCTCAGCGTCAGGGCCTGCCGAAGAGCGGCGGCCGCAGCGTCATGCTGACCGAAGCGCAGGAGGGCCCGCCCGAGGGCCACATGCGCGGCGGACTCGTCCGGTGAAAGCGACAGCGCCGCGCGGTATTCCGCCATAGCGTCGGACTCTCGCCCCAGACCGTCGTAGACGGAAGCTGCGTAGTAGTGGAACGACGCGTCGTCCGCGGTCGCGGCCCGCATCGCTCTGAGGTGTCCGAGAACGAGGTCCGTCTCGCCGCGCCTGAGCGCGTCCCGCAAAAGGGCGCGGCGCGTGCTGACGTCGTCCCAGCGCACGTTCAGAAACCGGTTTCGTAGTGCAAAGACCTCGTCGGCGCGTCCGAGGCCGGCGACCGATTCGGTGTAGAGCCGGAGCCAACGCGGCGTATCCCCTGCGATCTGGAGCGCCGTGCTCAGCTCGGCGTTCGCGCTCAGGGGCATGCCGAGGGCGGCCAAGGCGGAGGGCGCGGTGGAAAATGAATTGCCGTTGAACCGGATTGCTGATGAAATCATCAACAGCTGCCGAAAAATGACTTAGGATTATTGAAGTTGGCCATTTCATGATTGGGGGGACTTTCTAGTGCCGGAAGCTCAAAGTATGACAATTTTGATCGTCGATGATCAGGCCAGTATGCGCGGATTGTTGAAATTCAGTCTGAAGCAATTGGGCTTTGCGAACATCAGTGAAGCAAGCTCAGGCCAGGGCGCTTTGGCGGAAATGCAACTGAACAAGTTCGACCTCATTATTTCCGATTGGAACATGGAGAATATTGACGGGCTTGAGTTGCTGAAGACTATTCGGAGCAACCCGCTGACCCAAAAGACGCCGTTCATCATGTCCACCGGCAACAAGGACCGGGAAAGAGTGAAGGAGGCTATACAAGCGGGGGTCAACAATTACATCGTCAAGCCGTTCAATGTTGAGACCCTCAAAAAGAAAATTGAAGCGGTCATCGGCGTCTTGACGTGACGGCGGCGATTCACCCCTTGCCGATCGGCGGCGCTGACGTCTTCAAGGAAGAATGCCAGTCCTTATATGAGTGGATTAGCTCCATCGAAATGCCCGAGGACCGGGTCGGCATTCGCGAGGCCGGCGGCAATGTCTGTGGAATCTTGATCGGAATGTTTACGGAATCAAAGGCGTGCTTCTACGTCGAGGAATCGGCGAACATCGTCTCTCTTTGCCCGCAACTGAAGGATCTTACAGGGATTAAAAGCCACGCCCTTATCCTTGACGCCATCTTGGCCTGCGCCCGCCAGACCATGGACAGCGGCGGCGACATGAATTTTGAGTTTCGTTAAAGGCCTTTAGAACAAGTCCACTTCCCCGGGCGGCTTGACGTTGTCCTCGTCTTCTTTTGAAGGGGCCGCCTCGTTTTCATTCAGCGCTTGGGCGAATTTATCGCGCACCGTGCGCAAAACTTGGCCGTCAAGGAGGCGCCGGCTCAACCGGTCCGTCAACTGGCCGTCGCCGGCCGCCTCTCCATGCGCCTCTCCATGCGCCTCGTGGGCTTCAGCCTTCATTTCCTCCAAGGCCTCGGTAATGACCTGTAACGCCGCCATGATGTGCTCTTGGCGTTGGCGAATGTGGTCCTCGGCCTGAGTTGCTAAAACCACGGCGTCCATGTGAGCGCGAGAGTCTTGACTGTCCAGTGCGCCATGGAGGTTCTTGATATGGCTGGACACCTCGGCGGCCATTTTCGCCTGCATGGACGTGACTTCGGCGATTTCGCTCAAAACCACGGAGAGGACTCGCGCGGCAAAGCCCGAAACCTCAACCCAGCGATTGAGCGTTTCTTGAAGCGCGGCGTCATTGGAGGGCTTTGGCGGCATTTGGATAAAGTATATGTCTTAAGCCGGGGCCGTAAGGCCCAACGGCTCGTTAACGGCGTTGACCGGGTCCGCATCGTCCTTGTGGACGCCGCCAAGACCTCCGGAAATGGCGCAATATGCAGGGCGGTCGTCAATAACCAGGCTATGCGCCTTGACATTTGACATTATTATTGCTCCTTCAACGTGGAAATTAAGGCGGAAACTGGCGAATTAAAACGATAATCTTATTAATTTTTTTAGTTTTCGTCAGTGTAATGCGGATATAACACAGGGTAGCCGCATTTATCCGCCTTTCTCCGAAGGTGCGCCAGCATCGCCGAGGACAGTCCCGTTTTTTAAGAGAATAAATGAGGACAGTCCCTTCGGAATCGGCCGAATTGTGATCGCCCTGGGTAAAAAACGTTAACGAATATTACTGCATTGCAGTATGGGCGGACGTGATTATGGAACGTTTAAAAATTAAGGAAATCGTTCACTTGCATCGTCTTTGGCTGTTGGGAAGCCAAGGCGGCGCGCGGGCGGACTTCGCCGGCGCCGACTTGTCGGGGCGGAACTTAAGGGGAGCGGACCTCCGAAAGGCCGAGTTCAAGGGCGCCAATCTTTCCGGCTGCAACCTGTCCAAGGCCAAGCTGGAGGAAGCCAATCTTTTTTCCGCCGATCTCACCGGCGCCGATTTCAGCGAAACCCTTTTGGTGGGGGCCGACCTCAGGAACGCCGTTCTGCATAAGACCAACATGAACGGCGCCCAGATGAAAGGCGTCAGCTTCCGGCGCGGACTGCGGGTGAGCAAGGATCCCGATAAAGAAGTCGAGGTCATTCATCAAAATATTACAGGGGCGTCATTTGACGGGGCCGACCTGTCGGGGGTTGACGCCCTTGGGGCGGATTTCGCCGGGGCCTCGCTCGTCGAAGCCAACCTGGAAGGAGCTTCCCTGTCGGAAGTCAACCTTTCCGGCGCCAACCTTTCCGAAGCCAATCTCTCCAACGCCGAATTGGCCATGGCCGATCTCACGGGAAGCAAATTGAAAGGGGCGGACTTGGAGGGCGCCAACCTGAGCGACGCCGTTCTCGCCGACGCCGATATGACCGACGTTGACCTTACCCATGTAAACACCGATGGCGCCGACTTCTCGGGATCCGATGTGGAGGACGAAAGCCAGCCCGGGGAGAAAATAACCGCGCAGGATATTTCTTCGATCCTTAAAGCGCACCAGAAGTGGCTGAAAGGCGCCGCCGGCCAGCCGGCCATATTGGTGGGGGCGGACCTGAAAGGCGCCAACCTTGTCGGCATGGACCTCAGCGGCGCTATTTTCAAGAACGCCGATCTTGGCGGCGCGAATTTGAGCAAGGCGCGTCTTATCATGGCTGATTTCACCGGCGCCGATCTCAAAGGCGCCGTTCTTGAGTGGACCGATCTTCGCGGCGCCGTGCTGCGGGGCGCGGATTTGCGCAGGGCGGACTTGCGCAATGCCGATTTACGTCCCGCCGAAGTCGGAAAGGCCGACAAGGACGATCATCGCCTTTACCAGCCCACGGACCTGAGGGAGGCGCAAATGGACGGCGCCCGCCTCGAAGGGGCCAAGCTTGACGGCGTCAGAGGTTATGAAAAGCCGACAAGCAATTCCAAGGGCGGCGCATGAATCAAGGAAGGCCATATGGCGCAGGCGCTTCCGCCAAACCTGATAGTGACCGGCGGCGGTATTTCGACCGCAATCTTGGGCTGAAAGTGGTCAATGTCTTTCAAGGGGACTACTACGTCACCGGCCGCAATGACGAGGTCCTGACCACCGTTTTGGGATCCTGCATCTCCGCCTGCATCAGGGACGCCGTTATCGGCTTCGGCGGAATGAACCATTTCCTGTTGCCCGAAGACGGTAGATTGGATGGCGGCTCCAATCTTTCCCTTCGCTACGGCAGCTTCGCCATGGAGCAGTTGATCAATCAAGTCCTGTCCCATGGCGGCCGCCGCGAAAGGCTGGAAGTCAAGGTGTTCGGCGGCGGCAACGTGGTCAAGGGACTGTCCGGCATCGGCCACAAGAACTCGGACTTCGTGGAGAAATTTCTGAAAAACGAAGGCTTGCGCCTGTCGGGCTGCCACTTGCGCGGCAATCTGGCCCGAAAAATCATGTACATTCCGAAGACCGGAATTGTTAAAATGCGCGAACTGGGGGCCGGAAGCGCACGGAAAATCCATGAAAAAGAAACCACGCAAAGCATCAAGACCGTCGTAGATGAGAGTACCGGCGATATAGAGCTTTTCGATTAAGTGATGAAGGTTATAGTATTTGCTTGAACGATTTTGATTTGTTTTATTGAGGGACCGGCAAATGAACAACCTTAAAATCAGCATCCAAGTCTTATCGATCAGCGTTATCGCGCTGATCGGCTTTGTGGTGATTGGCGCGGTTTATTACAGCACCTCCACCAAGCAGGCGGAGATTATGAAAGCGGGAATGAACGAAGTCAGGGGCGTTGACCTCGTCAAGGACATCAAGCAAGGGTTCCTCAACGCAAGACGCTGGGAAAAAGACTTCCTGACTCGCAAGGATGCGAGAGACATCGAAAAACATGCGGGCGTCGTCGAGAAAATCCCCTCCCTGTTCGACGAACTCGAGACCGTCCGCAACAAACCGGAAGAAATAAAACTCATAGAGAGGGTGAAAGACAACTTTGGGACCTATGTTGATCAGTTCAAAAAGGTGTCGGACATGTGGATTCAAGCCGGCCTGACCCCCACGGAAGGGCTGCAAGGAGCCTTGCTCAACTCGGTTCTCAACATCGAGTCAAAGCTTCAGGAGTT
>CAJXGZ010000194.1 GCA_913053795.1 uncultured Rhodospirillales bacterium
CTTGGCGGCGTAAGAATCCATGGGTTCGGCGCCGATGGTCTCGTCGACCCCGGCCTCCAGGTGCCATTGCAGCAATTCGCGTGTTGAGAGGGCGCTCGTCATGACAAGACTTTAATTGATAAGATGACATTATGGAACGCGAAAGCATGGAATTTGACGTTGTCGTCGCCGGCGGCGGTCCGGCGGGGCTTTCAGCCGCCATCCGGCTCAGCCAGTTGGCCGCCGGACAGGGCCGCGAGGTTTCCGTCTGCGTCGTCGAGAAGGGGGCCGAGATCGGCGCCCATATCCTGTCCGGCGCCGTCCTCGACCCGGTGGCGCTGGATGAGTTGATCCCCGATTGGATGGAAAAAGGCGCGCCCCTCAACGTCGCCGCCGCTTCCCACAGGTTCCTGTTGCTGACCCAGAACCGCGCCCTGCCTCTGCCGGCGCCGCCGCAGATGAAAACCCAAGGCGCCTACGTGGTCAGCCTGGGCGACCTTTGCCGCTGGCTGGCGGAGCGGGCCGGGGAGCTGGGCGTGGAAATCTTCCCCGGCTTCGCCGCCGCCGAAGTCCTCTATGACGAAAATGGCGCGGTGGCCGGCGTCGCCACCGGCGACATGGGGCGCGGCAAGGACGGCCAGCCCGGCCCCAATTTCCAACCCGGCGTCGAGCTTCGCGCCAAGCACACGCTGTTCGCGGAAGGATGCAGGGGGTCGCTGACCAAGACCCTGATCGAACGCTTTGACCTGGCCCGGGACTCGGACCCGCAAATCTACGGCCTCGGCGTCAAGGAGCTATGGCGAGTCGACCCGGCCAAGCACAGGCCCGGCTCGGTGATCCACACCGTCGGCTGGCCGCTGGACGGGAGCGTATACGGCGGCGCCTTCCTCTATCATCTGGAGGACAACCAGGTGGCCGCCGGCTTCATCGTCGGCCTCGATTACGCCAACCCCTATTTAAGTCCCTTTGACGAGATGCAGCGCTTCAAGACCCATCCCGCCGTGCGCCCCCTGTTTGAGGGCGGCCGCCGCATCGCCTACGGCGCCCGGGCCCTCAACGAGGGGGGCTTTCAATCGATTCCAAAACTGACTTTTCCCGGCGGCGCACTTGTCGGGGCGGCGGCCGGATTCATGAACGCGCCGCGCATCAAGGGCGCCCACACCGCCATGAAGTCGGCCATGCTGGCCGCCGAGGCCGCCTTCTCGGGCGACCTTGACGCTTACCCGGCGGCGCTGAAAAAATCCTGGGTCTGGGATGAGCTCCGCCGCGCCCGCAACATCCGCCCGGCCTTCCGCTGGGGGCTTTGGGCGGCCATCGCCTATTCCGCCGTCGACACATATCTTTTGCGCGGCCGGGCGCCGTGGACCCTGCGCCATCCCCGCCCTGATCATGAAGTCTTCGCCAAGGCTTCCCGGTCCAAAAAAATCGACTACCCCAAGGCCGACGGCGAAATCACCTTCGATAGGCTGTCCTCGGTCTATGTCTCCAACACCAACCACCAGGAAAACCAGCCCTGCCACTTGACCCTGAGGGACCCGGACATTCCGGTTCGCGTCAACCTGGCCGACTACGACGGCCCCGAGGCCCGCTTCTGCCCGGCGGGAGTCTACGAATTCGTCGAGGGCGATGACGGCCCGCGCCTGCAAATCAACTCAGCCAACTGCGTTCACTGCAAAACCTGCGACATCAAGGACCCCAGCCAGAACATCGACTGGATACCCCCTGAAGGCGGCGGCGGGCCGAATTATCCCAACATGTGAAGCGCCGTAAAAAACCATGTCTTTTTAATTTTTCTGATATAATACTAACTCTGGAAACGTTTTCTCTTGCTGGAATGGGTATGTCTGAAGATCTCGAATCCCTTGAAAACCTCGTTAAACTCGCCAAGGAGCCTTCCTCCGATAAGCGCCATGAGCTTTTGCGGGTGATCACCGATGTTTTCATGGAAAAGCCCGAGGATTTGACCAAACGCGAATCGGATTACTTCGCCGACATCATAGGCAAGATCGCCTTTGATTTGGAAATGGCGGTGCGCAAGGATCTGGTGGCGCGGCTGGCGACGGTGAAGGCCGCCCCGCGCAAGCTGATGAAGATGCTGGCCAACGACAAGATCGAGGTTGCGCGGCCGGTCCTGAAGAAAAGCGGCGCCCTGGAGAACGCCGACCTGATTGAGATCATCAAGCGCCATAGCCAGGAACACCTGATGGCCATCTCTGTCAGAAAAACCCTGAGCGAGGAGGTCACCGACCAGCTTGTCAGCCGGGGCTGCGACCCGGTTCTCGAATCCCTGGCCCGCAACAATGGGGCCAAGCTTTCACGCCAATCCATGGAAGAGATGACGGAAAGGTCCGAGAAATACGCGCCCATGCAGGAGCCGCTGCTCAAGCGCGACGACCTGCCGGCGGACCTCAAGCACGAGATGTTCATGTTCGTGTCCTCGGCCCTGCGCCAACATATTCTGGCGACCATCGAGGACATCGACGAGAGCGAAGTGGACAAGCTGCTCGAACAATCGCGCGTCCAGTTGGGCGTCACCAAGTCGGAAATCGCCTTAAGCCCCGCCGAGCGGTTCATCTCCAGAAAGGAGCGCTTGATGCAGCTCAATCCGGAGCTCCTTATGCAACTGCTGCGGCAAGGGAAAATCGCGGAATTTATCGCCGGATTAGCGCGCCTCGCCGAAATCGAGACGGAGACGGCGCACCGCGTCACCTTCGACAAGGGCGGGGAAATGCTGGCCATGGTCTGCAAGGCCATCGGCGTCGACCGCCTCACTTTTGCGGATATGTTGCTGCTCACCAACCAAGAAGGCGAGCGCGACCAGAAAACCCGGGACGCCTTGCTCGGCGTCTACGCCAGAATCACCCACGAAGCGGCGCAAAGGGCCTTGCGCTTTTGGCGCACCCGCAAACGAATGACCCGGAACCTGGAAAAAGACAAGACCGCTATTGGCGCTTGAAGGAGGGGCGCTTGACGCGGCGAGAGAAAAACGTAAGGTCGCCGAAGGCCGCGCCAACTTAAAGCAGGAACGAGACAGCCATGTTGCCAGACGAAATCGCCAAGGTTCAGAAATACCTCCGGACGAAGTTTTCCAACAATCAGATCATGATCAAGCCGCCGGCCAAACCGGACTCGCCCGTTGAAATCTATATCGGCGACGAGTTCATCGCCGTCCTTTATCGCGACGAGGATGAAGGGGAGGTCTCCTTCGCCGTGCATATGTCCATCCTCGACATCGACCTGACGGACCCCTGAGGCGCCGCCAACCCCTATTCTTGGCATATGATGCCCGGCAATTACGCCGATGCCCGCCGAATGGCGTCAGAATGACCAGTTTTGGTCGGAAAGCGCTCTAGAACCGTTGGTAGCCGTAAGGGAAGTAAAAGCCGGGGGCCGCGTACGTGTAGCCGTAACCCGTGACAATGGGCGCGCCGGCGTTGTTCGCATAACCGTTGTTTTGCTGATAGTAGGCGCCGTTGTTCACTTGGGCGTTGGCCAGCGCCGCGGCGTTGGAGCGGATGCTGTCGGCATGGAGTTGGCGAACGTAACTGTTCGACCAAGTGTAGGTGTATGTGTTGCTGGGGCTGCTTTCATCGGCCAAGGCGCTCGACGCAACCCCATAAACCATCAAGACGGAAAAAATTGACGCAATAACGTTTCTCATGACCTTCTCCTCGTATGCAGGGTTTTAAACTCAACCATACCCATATTATGCCACACCCCGAATGCGCCGTAAGTGAAGCGGGTCACGCTTGGGAGAATAAATAAAAAGGGGGGCGAGGCCCCTTTAAAGCGCTCGACGAATGGGTCAATGGGGGCAGGTCTTGAATGTTGAATTTCACGCGCCCTCCCAGGCCTTGATGATCTTGCTGATGTAGGAGTAATGCAGCCCGGCGTCCTCGGCGATTGCTCTCATTGTGTAGCCGTGCTCCCGGTAGGCGCACGACATCCGTTCCCCCCGTTCGGGGTATTCTTGCCTGAGAGCATCCAGGGTGAGCCGGACCAAACGCCGTTGCTTTTTTGGCGATTCAACGGCTGAAGATTTAATTCTCGCCTGTATCTCGTTCTTGAAGCTGTTGCTTCCCAGCACCCGCATTCCATTTTCTTCCTTCCAGGGACTGTCCGCGTCACGTCCCTCGGCCACGAATTGCTTGTAGCCCCGAACTGCCTCGGCGCGGTCATGGCTAAATTGTTCGAGAAGCCAGTCCGTAGTCAGCCAGTTGGGAGGATTCGCCGCGCCAATGGCGGCGCGATAGCTGCTCCATCGCCAATCCGCTTCATCCGGCGCCACTCCTGCGCGCACGGGGTTGAGCGCCACATACCGGCAAAGCTCAAGTAGATGACTCTCTTTTTCCACCAAAATCGCTTTGTAGCGTCCCTGGAAAACATGACCCTCGCGGCCATTGAGACGGTTGAAGCGCTGGGTGTAGACGCCGTTGAGATGACGCATGCCCCGGCTCAGGTTGGCGTTAGGCGTCTCCACAAGAAGATGATAATGGTTTTTCATCAGGCAATAGGCGTGAACCAGCCAGCGGAATCGGTTCACCGCCTCGGCGAGGACGCCGAGAAAAGTTTCGCGGTCCTTGTCGCTGAGGAAGATGTCTTCGCGCCGGTTACCGCGTGACGTTATATGATAAACGGCGCCGGGGTATTCGATGCGAAGGGGCCTGGACATTGGGGAAAAGTAACGCAATAAAATTCAACATTCAAGACCTGACCCCTTCT
>CAJXGZ010000195.1 GCA_913053795.1 uncultured Rhodospirillales bacterium
TAAGGGGTTGCTTTCAAGACTTTCCGTTTGCACGAGACACCCTCTCAAGGCACCCCTTCCCCGCTAAGACACAGAGGTGTCCCCCTCCAGCCGAAGCTGGAGGGGTAAAACCCTCTGAAGGTAAAAACCTCTTACCGTGGCTTCCCAACAGATTTTTCTAAGCACACTATCCTGCCAAATGGACAGGCATTCGTCAATCATGCAATCATCGTAAGAATTGAAGAACGGTTCTGGGAGGCTTCGATGAAACTGTTAGACGATCTTCGTGAGGAATTCCCGATTGATGACAGCCTAATACTCGGCCTGGATATCGGTATTGCATCTTGCGGAAGCGCCGTTCTTTCCACATCCAAAGACTCTCCAATTGAGTTCCTGGGTGTCCGCTGCTTCGAAGCGGCGGAAGTTCCGAAAACGCGAGAGCCGAAATCGAAGGAACGACGTGACGCGAGAGGGCTTCGCCGGGTCATTCGCAGGCGCCGTCACCGGATGGCTGAAATCAGGCGCCTGTTTGTCGCGCACGACCTCCTGAAAACCCCGAGCCCGGAAGACCTGAAACAAAAAGGCAAGCCGATGCCCTGCCCCTGGGAACTTAGGACAATGGGGTTGGATCGAGAATTGAACCCAGAGGAATTCGCGCGCGCTTTGCTGCATATCGCAAAACGAAGAGGTTTCAAATCCAACAAGAAAAGTGACGGCAGTGAAAACGCCCCGCCCGATGGCAAGAGGATGCTTGCCGGTGTGGAATCCTTAAAGGAGAAGGCCCAGGCTTGGCGCACCGTCGGGGAAATGATGTTCCGCGATTCTGCTTTTTCCAACACCAAGAGAAACAAAAGCGACGATTATTCCCACACCGTTTCCCGCAGCCTCTTGGAGTCGGAAGTCGAAATCCTATTCAGGTCTCAACGCCGGTTAGGTAACATACTGGCAACCGAGGAACTCGAAGCAGCTTTTCGGGACATTGCTTTCTTTCAACGCCCGTTGCAAGACAGCGAAGATATGGTCGGCATGTGCCCGTTCGAGACCGACGAAAAGCGAGCCGCCCAATGTGCCTACTCGTTCGAGTTGTTCCGTTTCCTGAGCCGGCTGAACACCCTGACAATCCGGCATGCGGACGGAACCACCGGACGATTGACGCCCAAACAACTATCGGCCGCCGCCAAGAATTTTGGCGATGAAACCAAAACGGGTAAGATCACCTTCAAGACGCTTCGCAAGAAAATCGAACTATCCAGCGACGCCACCTTCGTCGGTGTCGATGACAAGGCCGAAAAGAAGGATGTCAGCACCAGCAAGGGCGCCGCGCGAGGAACCGCGACACTGCGCCAAGTCTTGGGTGCTGCCGGCTGGAACAGCCTTGTCGGCGCACCTGAAATCCTGGACAAAATTGCTTTCGTCTTGTCGTTCCGGGAGGACTATGGCCGGATCGAGGAAGGATTGTCCGGCCTTGCTTTGGACCCATTGATCCTATCCACCCTTATGGACGCCGTCCGCAAAGGCACGTTCTCCTGGTTCACCAAGGCCGGCCACATATCGGCCAAGGCCGCCAGGGCCATGGTTCCGCATCTGCTGCGCGGTATGACATATGACAAAGCGTGTGCGATGGCCAGGTACGACCATACGGATCAACTGGCGATAGATATCGACCAGATCAACAGCCCCGTGGTCCGGCGCACCCTGCGCGAAGCCATCAGGCAGGTTGCCGTTCTTGTCCGGGAATTTGGCGCCCGACCCGGTCGCATCCACGTCGAGATGGCCCGGGCTGTCGGCAAGTCGCCCGACGAACGCGGTAAGTTGCGACGCGGCATAGAAGACCGGACAAGCGCCAAGGAAAAAGCCAGGGAGGCGTTCAAGGAACTGCTCGGACAAGATACCTGCTCGGACGATGAGTTGCTGAAATACGAACTCTGGGTGGAACAGGGCAAGCGCTGCATCTACACCGACCAAGGCATTTCCCCCAGGAGTCTGGTCGATGGATCGAACGCCGTTCAGGTCGATCACGCTCTGCCGCGCAGCCGCTCTCAGGACAACAGCTACATCAACAAAGTTCTGTGCACGGCCCAGGCCAACCAGGACAAGAAGAACCGCACCCCCTGGGAATGGCGCGGCGAGACCGATCCACAATGGTGGGCGGAATTCCAAACCAGAGTCGAAAAACTTCCCATCAAGGGGCGTAAAAAACGAAATCTCTTGATGAAGAATTTCGACGACGAGGTCGCCAAGCGTTTCCGCGAGCGAAACCTGCAAGATACAAAATACGCCGCCCGCGCCCTTCGCCGGGCTTTGGAGCAACTTTACGCCGACGAGGACGGCGCCACGCGGCGATTGTTCACGCGACCGGGCGCCCTGACGGCCATGGTGCGACGCGCCTGGGGGCTCAAGAAATCACGCGACGACGACAGCCACCATGCGACCGATGCCCTCGTTGTCGCGGCAATGGGCGAGGGGTTGGCAAATCGCCTGGCTCGGCTATATCAACGGATGGAGGCGCAGGGCCTTCAGGACCGCACCCCGAACCTGGAGCCGCCGTGGCCGACATTTCGCGATGAAGCGTTGGCTGCCTTGGCGAACGTGTTTGTTGTCCGCACGGAAACCCGCCGGGCGCGCGGCAAGGGCCACGAGGCGACCATCAGGCGGGTGCGCGACGAAGACGGCAAGCGCATCGTCTATGAGCGCAAGCGCATTCATGACCTGAAAATCAAAGACTTGGAGCGGATCAAAAACCCGGAACGAAATGGGGCGATTATCGATTCCCTGACGGCCTGGATCGACGCCAAGAAACCCAAGGATGCGCCGCCCCTGGATGGCCAAGGCGCCGCCATTTCGCGTGTTCGGCTGCGGCAAGGGGAAAAGGCGGGCCAGACCGTTCGCGGCGGCCACGCCGACAACAGCGAAATCATTCGAACCGATGTCTTCGGCAAGGACGGCAAGTTTTATTTGGTGCCAATTTACCGCCATCAATGGGCGGACAAGTCTTTACCAATACCCAATTTGGCGATTGATGCCAATACCCGTGAGAAAGATTGGACAAGGATCGATTCGTCGTTCGACTTTCGCTTTAGCCTCTATCCCGACTCCTTTGTCGAAGTCGTTAAGCGGAACGGTGAATACATTGATGGATATTTCAGAGGAGCCGATCGGTCGACGGGCGCGATCACGCTATCACCGCACAACCATCGCCCTCAACAGTATCTGCAACGGGGGATAGGTGTTCGAACGCTTGGCTCACTCAAGAAGTTCCAAATTGACCGGCTTGGCCGGAAGTTCGAAATCAAGTGGGAAAAACGGACATGGCATGGCGTGGCTTGCACATAACCCAGCCAGCGCGCTTGCGTCTTCGCAATCGGCGGATCGCCGTGGCGCAGGACGATGCGGAGCATGCGTTCCCGGTTGAAGATGTCGCCTGGATCGTCTTGGACACGCAAGAAGCGACCCTGACCGCGGGCTTGATTTCCGCCTGTATGGTCGCCGGCATTCCTATCTTGTTTTCCGACGCCCGCCATATGCCCTGTGGGCTAGCCTTGCCGTTTCATCAACATTTTTTGCAAGCCGATGTCGCCCATCGCCAAGTGATGACTGCGGAACCGCTTCGCAAGCGGCTTTGGCAGCGCATGGTCAAGGTTAAGATCGAGAACCAGGCCGGGACGTTGGAGCGTTCACAATGTCAGGACGCCAAAATCCTTCGTGAAATGTCTCGCCACGTAAAATCCGGCGATCCCGGCAACGTGGAAGCCCGCGCCGCGCGCTACTATTGGCCCCGCCTGTTCCAAGACTTTCGCCGAGGTGACGACGAAGATCGTCGGAACGCCCTGTTAAACTACGGTTACGCCGTCCTGCGCGCCGCCATCGCCAGAGGGCTGACCGCCAGTGGATTGTTGCCGGCCTTCGGCGTCCACCATCGCTCGCAGCAAAATGCCTTCAACCTGGCCGATGATTTGATCGAGCCGTTCCGGCCGGCGGTCGATTGGCGAGTGTTTGAGTTTTGCCAAGCCCAAAGACGCGATGAAACCGAACTGACCAGGGACGACCGCCAGTGGATGGCGGGAATTCTGTCTGAGAACGTATTGCTGGAAGGTTCACAGGTTTCCGTTCTAACGGCAACGGAACGGGCGGCATCAACCTTGGTGGGCGCCATTACCGAAGGCGATGCGGCCCTGCTCGCCCTCCCCGTCACCTGGTGAAACGATGCCCGAGGAGGAGGTTCGCTATATGTGGGTGTTCGTATTTTTCGATCTACCGGTAGGCACCAAGACCGAGCGCCGTAACGCTACCAGATTTCGGAATTTTCTAATAAACGACGGCTATGATATGATGCAGTTCTCGGTCTATAATCGGGTTTGCCGGGGCCAGGACGCGGTGGACAAGCATTTGGCCAGGCTGACAAAGAACCTGCCGCCAAGAGGCAGCATTCGGGCCTTGCAGGTTACCGAACGTCAGTTCGCCCGCATGAAGACGCTCGTCGGAGACGTAAAGCAGCATGAGAAAACAGCCACGGATCAATTGGTTTTGCTTTGAGAAAATCGAAAATTATCGAACCATATCAATCCTGTGGCCGCTTCCCAGCTTAGCTTAGAAAAATCCGTAGGGAAACCACGGCTACGAAGGGCAAAGATATATGCGGATGATAAGTTTAGCTTAGAAAAAGGGGCTGACATAGATAAGCTCGAAGTATCTACATTTTGGCCCATTGCATGAGTAC
>CAJXGZ010000196.1 GCA_913053795.1 uncultured Rhodospirillales bacterium
TGCCGATGGCGGTGAGCTCCACCGTCGAGCGGGTCTCGATCCAGTTGATGACCTGGCGCAGGTGGGTCTCCAGGTAGTTGGCGGGGTTCGAGGACAGGGTGGCGTCGTCCACCGGAGCGCCGTCGGAGATGACCATGAGGATGCGCCGTTGCTCGCGGCGCCCCAGCAGGCGGGCGTGGGCCCACAACAGGGCTTCGCCGTCGATGTTTTCCTTGAGCAGGCCCTCGCGCAGCATCAGGCCGAGATTCTTCCGCGCCCGGCGCCAGGGCTGGTCGGCGCCCTTGTAGATGACGTGGAGCAGGTCGTTGAGGCGTCCCGGCTCGCCGGGCTTGCCATCGGCCACCCATTTCTCCCGGGCGTGGCCGCCTTTCCAGGCGCGGGTGGTGAAGCCCAGGATCTCCACCTTGACGCCGCAGCGCTCCAGGGTGCGGGCCAGGATGTCGGCGCACATGGCGGCCACCGTGATGGGGCGGCCGCGCATGGAGCCGGAATTGTCGATCAGCAGGCTGACCACGGTATCGCGGAAGTCGGTCTCGGTTTCCTGCTTGAAGGAAAGGGGGTGAGCCGGATCGACGACGATGCGCGCCAGCCTGCCTGAGTCCAGCAGGCCTTCCTCCAGGTTGAAATTCCACGACCGGGTCTGCTTGGCGAGAAGGCGGCGCTGAAAGCGGTTGGCCAGGCGCCGCACCACTCCTTGCAGCTGTAAAAGCTGTTGGTCCAGTTGGCCGCGCAGGCGCGTCAACTCCTGGTGGTCCGAAAGTCTCTCGACGGCGGCCACCTGGTCGAAGGCGCATGTGTAGGCCCGGTAATGGACATCCAGGGGCGGCGCGTTGCCGTGGCGGCGATGGGGGCTGGGACCGGCGGGGAAATCCTCGCCGACCGGATCGCCGGTCTCGTCGGACGCTTGGGCGCCGTCGGCGCTTCCCTTCGCGCTTTCCGGGGCGGTCACGGAGTCGGCGTCTTGGCCGGGCTCCGGCGCCCGGTCTTGGCCGCCCTGATCGCCGGCTCCGCCGGCCTCGTCCTCTTGGGTCTCGGGAGAATCCTGGTCGTCGGGAAGGCCGAGGCGGCCGATCACGTCGCTGATGACCCGGGCGAAGGCTTCCTGATCGTCCATGCGCCCGGACAGATCGGCGATCCGCCCGCCGGCTTTCTTGTTCAACCAAGGGCGCCAGAACGTCATCATCGGGGCGGCGGCGGCGGGCGGCGGCGCGCCGGTAAGCTTTTCGCGCACCCACAAGGCGACGGCGTCGGAAACGGGCGCGTCTGAAGCGGCCCCCTCGCGTTCGCAAACGCCGGAGAATTTCCGGCAATGCGCCTCCAGGCGGGCGCCCAGGTTTTCCGCGACCCCGGCGAGACGGCGGCCGCCCAGGGCCTCCACCCGGGCCTGCTCGGCGGCGTCGAAGACCTCACGGGCCTGGCCGCCGGAAGGACTGAGAGCCCGGTGCAGCTCGGCGTCGTGGTGGCGCAGGCGCAGGGCCAAGGCGTCGGCGGCGCCGCGAAGGCGCGTCACGTCTTCGTCTTCCAAATCTCGGGGCGGCCCGGGCAGGGTGGCGGAGCCGGGGGCAAGTCTCACTCCTTCCCTGGGGCCTTCGTCCTTGGCGAAGGCGACGATGACGTCCGGGCGCCCGGCGACGGCGGTAAACGCCGCGGCGCTAACGCGCTTTAAAAGCTCCGCCGGGGTTTCCATCAGTACGGTACTAAAGCTTCGGCGCCGTGGCCGCCGATTCAGGCAGGTCTTCGCCGAAGCAGCGCTGGTAGTACTCGGCGACCACGGGACGCTCCATCTCGTCGCACTTGTTGAGGAAGGTGAGGCGGAAGGCGAACTCCAAGTCCTTGAAGATTTCGTCGTTCTCCGCCCAGTTGATTATGGTGCGCGGCGACATGACGGTGGAGATGTCCCCGCTCATGAAGCCGGTCCGGGTCAGGTTGGCCATTTCCACCATGGCGGCGACTGTCTTGCGGCCCTTCTTGCCGTTGAAGGAGGGAACCTTGGCCAGCACGATGGCCATCTCGTCCTCCACCGGCAGATAGTTGAGGGTGGCGACCACGCTCCAGCGGTCCATCTGGCCCTGGTTGATCTGCTGGGTGCCGTGATAAAGGCCGGTGGCGTCGCCCAGCCCCACCGTGTTGGTGGTGGCGAACAGGCGGAAGAAGGGATGCGGCGTCATGATCCGGTTCTGATCCAGCAGGGTCAGTTTGCCGTCGGCCTCCAGGATGCGCTGAATCACGAACATCACGTCCGGGCGCCCGGCGTCGTATTCGTCGAAGACCAGGGCGGTGGGATTCTGCAAAGCCCAGGGCAGCATGCCCTCCTTGAACTCGGTGACCTGCTCGCCGCCGCGCAGCACGATGGCGTCCCGGCCGACAAGGTCGATGCGGCTGATGTGGCTGTCGAGATTGATGCGGACGCACGGCCAGTTGAGGCGCGCCGCCACCTGTTCGATATGGGTCGACTTACCGGTGCCGTGATAGCCCTGGATCATGACCCGCCGGTTATGGGAAAACCCGGCCAGAATGGCCAGCGTGGTGTCGTGATCAAAAAGATAAGCTTGGTCCAGTTCGGGCACGTGCTCTTCGCCTTCGCTAAAGGCCGGAACTTCGATATCACTATCGATACCGAAGGTCTGGCGGACCGAGATTCTAATGTCCGGCGCGTCCAGGGGAAAGGTCGATTTGTCGGTAAAAGTGGATTCTCGGGCGGTCATAACAATTGTATCCAGTGCTCGGCATTAAATATGAAAGTTGATGGGTAAGGGGGCGACCGGCGTTCGTCAATGACAATCGGTTTTGTTTTTGCCGGCTCGTTAATCGCTGATCCCGGCGATCAGGGTCTGATAGGCTTGGGAAACCTGCTTGAATTTTTCCTCGGCCCCTTTATCACCGCCATTGGCATCGGGATGATGGCGCTTGACCAGGGCTTTATAACGATCCTTGATTTCGCTCGTAGATACCGGGAATTGCAGGTCAAACACGGCCAGGGCCAGGGCTTCCGGTGAGCCGGAATCGGGGCGATTGTCCTGGTCCTTGTCCAGGTCTTCACAAGACCCATCATCAGGATGACCGAAGGCGCCGTAGTCATCAATTTTTATTCCTTCACCCCGGTGGCGAAAATTCTTTTCCGCGCCCAGGGGCCAGGATGGCCTGTTCCAGGTGGTATCGCGGCGAACATCGACCTCGACCTCTTCATCGCTCATGCCGTCGTAGTAATTCCATTTCCTGTTGTATTGGCGAATGTGGTGCAGGCAGAACCAGCGATCCTTGTCCAGTTGCTGGCGCGAATAGGGGGCCCGATGTTCGCCAATATGACCACATCCGGGCCATTGGCAGAACTGGCTGTCGGGGCTGACTTCCAGGGCGGCGCTGAACATGCTCGTTTCGAACATCTTCTTGCGGCGCTTGCTTTTTTTAGCGCCCTGTTCAGATTTTTGTGCGTTACCGGCCATGGTTCATCTTCGTTGGTTAATCTTTCTCATTGCCAGAATATGGTGCCCACAGCGACTTCTGGCAAGATTTTAAGGCTCCATGGCATTGATTTATGGTGCCGAGGCCACCACTTTAGGGCAAGTGATTAAAGAACAAGGAGCAGATCGAAATGCGAGTCGCCGCCGCCATGGAAAAAAAACTGACACAGGCCCTGTCGCCGCAACGCCTGAATATTGTCGATGATTCCCACAAGCATGAGGGTCATGCCGGGGCCCGTCCTGGCGGCGAAAGCCATTTTGACGTGGAAATTGTTGCCGCCGCATTCACCGGCAAGTCCCGGATCGAACGGCAAAGGCTGGTATACGGGGCCCTGGCCGAAGAAATGGCTAGCGACATTCATGCCCTGTCCTTGCGCACTCTTGCCCCGGAAGAAGATACCTTGCCGGAATAAATAGGGAATCTCTTCTCAAAGTGAGCGGTTTAGGTTAGCTTCACGACTCATTTGGGCGGGGAGGGATTTGTTAGTAAGGGGGGACTGGTGACCGTAAATTCATTAATCAGTAAAAATATTACCGTCAAAGGGCGGCGCACCAGCATTCGTCTGGAGAAGGAAAACTGGCGCGCGCTGGAAGAAATATGCCAGCGCGAAGCCATGGATGTTCATCAACTTTGTAGCCTGGTCGAAACCCATCGCCACATTTCCAACCGAACGTCGGCGATCCGGGCGTTTATTGTCAGCTACTACCGGGCCGCCGCCACCGATGATGGCCATTCCAAGGCCGGTCACGGGATTGGCAGTATCGTGCCGTTCGAAAATCCTGTTTCCGCCAATTGAAAATCGCTGTTGCACAGACCCCAGGGCGGAGCCCCCGATGACCGAGCGCGATGGCAAACTGGTATACGACATTCACGTATTCTGCTGCATCAACGAACGGGAACCTGGCCATCCACGGGGCAGTTGCAGTGCGCTCGGTTCGCAGGATTTGCAGAAGTACCTGAAAATCCGCACCAGGCAATTGCAGATCGATGGCGTCAGGATCAACAAGTCCGGTTGCCTGGACCGCTGCGAGCTGGGGCCGGTGATGGTGATTTACCCGCAGGCGACCTGGTACCGGTACCAGACAGAGCGCGATATCGACGATATCCTGGAACGCCATATTGTTGCCGGTGAAACGGTCGACCGATTATTGCTCGACGTGGATCAGACAGAAATCTCATCATCGTTAAGACTGCG
>CAJXGZ010000197.1 GCA_913053795.1 uncultured Rhodospirillales bacterium
CGAGACCGGACCGCCGGGCGAGGCCGGAAGCGGAAAAGCCGTGTTCCCTGGCCAGACGGTCGATGGCCCGCCAGATGTCTGAATGCCTTAGCATGGGAACATGGTCTTAGGTTGGAGGTCGCATAGCAATAGGAATATATAGCATATACAGCTTGACAAAGGACAAAGGGCCTAATACATAAAGAATGTTCTTCATTTGTTCTCTTTTTTCAGAGCCCCAAAAGCCGGAAACGGCAAGGCAAAAACGAGGCGAAAACGGCAAGGCACGCCATGCGTCAGCGATATATTCCGAAGTCTTTTGGCCCCACGGATGGCGAGGCGGCGGCGGGCGATCCGTTCGCATCGGCCGAAGAGGCCTGGTTCTGGTTCATCCGCTGCCAATGCGCGAGGCTGCAAGGGGCCCGCTTCGAGCCCGGCCGGGTGGAAACCAGACGGCCGTGCGATCCGGACGATCTTTACCGGGCGGTTATGGGGCTTCACCGGGCCCGGCGGCTGGGTGGCGTTCATCTGCGGGTTTTGGGCGTGTTCGGCCTCCGCGAGCGGCCGCCCGACCCCAGGCGCCGGGAAGAAGAACTGTCGGCCAGGCTCTGGGGCGAGGCCCTTGATATGCTGACCACGGTGCTCAAGGCCAAGGGGATCGTGGCGTGAGGGTGGCCCCGGCGAGTGCCGAGGGATGCGCCGGTGGATCCGCCGGCCGTTCGGCGGTGGTGGTTTTTTGCGGGGGCGCGGAACTGCCCTGGCTGAAGCTGTTGAAGCCCGGATTCCGGCATTGTTTTATCATAGTCGATGGCGGCGGCGGGGCCTGGGTTTCGCTCAATCCGATGTCGCACCGGACCGAGATTGCGGTGCTCGCCCACGGCCCTGGCCGGGGCTCCGGCGGCGGCGGCAAGTATCGGGGCGCCCAGGGCCTGGACCCCGAGTTCATCAAGCGAATCGAGAAACAGTTCGGCTTTGACAAGCCCATGCACGAGCGCTTCATGATGATGATGAGCAGCTATGTGCGCTTCGACTTTGGCGAAAGCTATTTCCGCGACCGCAAGGTGGTTGATCTGGTGCTGGACAAAATGCCGGTGTCCATCTCGCTGGGATTATGGACGATGCTGCTGGTGTACATGATTTCGATCCCCCTCGGCATCCACAAAGCGGTGCGCGACGGCTCCAGGTTCGACATGTGGACCAGCGGCGTGGTGGTGGTGGGCAACGCCATCCCCAGCTTTCTGTTCGCCATCCTGCTGATCGTGCTGTTCGCGGGAGGGCGCTATTTCGACTGGTTCCCCCTGCGCGGACTGACCTCGGACAATTTCGACGGACTTAGCATGTTCGGCCAGATCAAAGACTACTTCTGGCACATCGCCCTGCCCATTTTGTCCATGGTGATCGGCGGCTTCGCCGGGCTCACCATGCTGACCAAGAACTCGTTTCTGGAGGAGATCAACAAGCAGTATGTGATGACCGCGCGCTCCAAGGGCCTGAGCGAGAAACGGGTTCTCTACGGCCATGTCTTCCGCAACGCCATGCTGATCGTCATCGCCGGGTTTCCAAGCGCCTTCATCGGCATCTTGTTCACCGGGGCGCTGTTGACGGAGATCATCTTCTCGCTCGACGGGCTGGGGCTGCTGGGTTTCGAGGCGGCCATCAAGCGCGACTATCCGGTGATGTTCGGGGCCCTGTTTTTCTTCACTCTGCTGGGCCTGATCATGACCCTGATCGGCGATCTTATGTATCACTTGGTTGACCCGCGCATCGACTTCGAAAGCCGGGACGTCTGAGCCATGACCCCTATCGCCAAGCGCCGCCTACAGAACTTCCGCGCCAACAAACGGGGCTATTGGTCGCTGTGGATATTCCTCGTCCTGTTCGTCCTGAGCCTGTTCGCCGAGCTGATCGCCAACGACAAGCCCATCCTGGTCAGCTACGACGGAGAGCTCTACGCGCCCATCCTGGTCAGCTATCCCGAAACCGTATTCGGCGGGTTCCTCGAAACCGAGACCGAATACAAGGACCCCGAGGTGCAGGAGATGATCCGGGAAAAAGGCTGGATGATCTGGCCCCTGGTGCCTTTTAGCTACGACACCTTCAACTATGAACTCACCGAACCGGCTCCGTCTGCGCCCAACGGCGTCAACTGGCTCGGCACCGACGACCAGGGGCGCGACGTGGCGGCGCGCATGATCTACGGCTTCCGCATCTCGGTGCTGTTCGGGTTGGCGCTGACTTTTTTCAGCTCCATCGTCGGCGTCGCCGCCGGCGCCGTGCAAGGCTACTTCGGCGGGCTTACCGATTTGTTGTTCCAGCGATTCATGGAGATTTGGGGCGGTCTGCCGGTGCTTTTTCTGCTAATCATCCTGGCCAGCGTGGTGGAGCCCAACTTCTGGTGGCTGCTGGGCCTGATGCTGATGTTTTCGTGGATGAGCCTTGTCGGCGTGGTGCGCGCCGAATTCCTAAGGGCGCGGAACTTCACCTTCGTTCAAGCCGCCCGCGCCTTGGGAGTCAGCAACACGGTCATCATGTTCAAGCACATCCTTCCCAACGCCATGGTGGCGACGTTGACGTTCCTCCCCTTTATACTCAACGGCTCCATCACCACCTTGACGGCGCTGGACTTCCTTGGCTTCGGCCTGCCGGCGGGCTCGGCGTCTTTGGGCGAGTTGTTGAACCAGGGCAAGTCCAACCTGCACGCCCCGTGGCTGGGGCTCACCGCGTTTTTCGTGCTGGCCACCATGCTGAGCCTGTTGATTTTTATCGGCGAGGCGG
This sequence comes from uncultured Rhodospirillales bacterium, assembly GCA_913053795.1. Taxonomy (GTDB): domain Bacteria; phylum Pseudomonadota; class Alphaproteobacteria; order Rhodospirillales; family 2-02-FULL-58-16; genus CAJXGZ01. The sequence continues at coordinate 2,755 of CAJXGZ010000197.1, forward strand.
TGCGCGACGCCTTTGATCCCAGGAAGACGTTTAGATGAGCCGGCTGCTGGAAATCAAAGATTTGTCCACATTCTTCGGGCGCGGCGAGCGGGAGGTGAAGGCGGTTCGGAACCTGTCGCTGGGTCTCGACAAGGGCGAAACCGTAGCCCTGGTCGGCGAAAGCGGTTCGGGCAAATCGGTGACGGCGCTGTCGGTGATGCGGCTTTTGCCGTATCCGCTGGCTTGGCATCCTTCCGGCTCCATCCGCTTCCAGGGCGAGGAGTTGATGGGGGCGCCGAAAACGCGCATTCGCGAGCTTCGCGGCGATCGCATCGCCATGATCTTCCAGGAGCCCCTGAACTCCCTGAACCCGCTGCACTCCATCGAACAGCAAATCGCGGAAGTGCTGCTTCTGCACAAGAGGATGAGCGCCTCCCAGGCGCGGGACCGGGTGGTGGAGTTGCTCGTCCACGTCGGCCTGGAGGAAGCCGTCAAGCGTCTGCACGCCTTGCCGCACGAATTCTCCGGCGGCCAGCAGCAGCGCATCATGATCGCCATGGCGCTGGCCAATGAGCCCGACATCCTGATCGCCGACGAGCCGACAACCGCCGTCGACGTCACCATCCAGGCGCAGCTTTTGAAATTGCTCAAGGATTTGCAAGCCGAACACAACATGGCGCTGCTCTTGATCACCCATGATCTCGGCATCGTCCGCGCCATGGCCGACCGGGTGTCGGTCATGCACGACGGGATGGTGGTCGAGCAGGGGAAAACGAAGGACGTCCTCGACAACCCGAAAGCCCCCTACACCCAACACCTTCTGGCGTCCGAGCCCAAGGGCAGGCCCCAGCCCGCCAATGAGGACGCCCCCGAGATCATGCGGGCCGGCCACGTCAAGGTTTGGTATCCGGTCAAACGCGGCGTGCTTAGGCGTACCGTCGATCACGTTAAGGCGGTGGACGACATAACGTTTAACATTCGCCGGGGGCACACCCTGGGCGTCGTCGGTGAATCGGGGTCGGGAAAAAGCTCTTTGGGCCGCGCCATTCTCAGGCTTGAAAAGTGCCAGGGCTCCATTCAATTCGAGGGAAAGGAACTCCAGGGCCTGAGTTGGAGGGAACTGTACCCGCATCGGCGCAAGATGCAGATGGTTTTCCAGGACCCCTACGCCAGCTTAAGCCCGCGCCTTTCCATCGGCCAGATCGTCGAGGAAGGCCTGCTTGTTCATAAGATCGGAGGCGGCCGGGACGAACGCCGCGACCTGATCGGAGAAACCCTAAAGGAAGTGGGGTTGGAACCGGATATGCTGGACCGTTATCCCCACGAATTTTCCGGTGGCCAGCGTCAACGCATTTCCATCGCGCGCGCGCTGGTGCTTCGGCCCCGGCTGATCGTTCTCGACGAGCCGACCAGCGCGCTCGACATGTCGGTGCAAGCGCAAATCGTCGATCTGCTGCGCAAATTGCAAAAACGCCACGACTTGGCCTATCTTTTCATCAGCCACGACCTCAGGGTGGTTCGCGCCATGTCCCACGACGTTCTCGTCATGCGCCGGGGCCGCGTCGTCGAACAAGGCCCGGCGGATACTATTTTCGATGCCCCCAAAGATCCCTACACCCATGCCCTGATGGCGGCCGCGTTCGAGATGAAGGCCGACGAGACGGGAGCCGTCAGCCTTTAATATGGAGCCGTCAGCCTTTAATCTTCAATATGGAGCCGTCAGCCTTTAATCTTCAGCCGATCCAGCCGTAGGAAAGCGCCAACAGCCCCAAACCGAGGACAACCCGGTAAACGGCGAACGGCGTGAAGGTCGCGCGCCGAAGCCAGAACATCAGCACAGAAATGGTGATTAGCGCGGAAATCAAAGCCAGCCCGGCGGCCAGGAAAGCCGTCGCCGTCAGGACCTGATC
>CAJXGZ010000198.1 GCA_913053795.1 uncultured Rhodospirillales bacterium
GTTAAAACGTTCCGCCGTTCCAGCCCCACATGTTGCGGGGGGCGTTTGAGAACTCAAGATTCCTAATCTCGGGGTCGCAGGTTCGAATTCTGTCGGGGACGCTAGTTCAAGAAAATTTCCGCAAACGATCCCGATTTAAGCGGTACCCCCGTCCTTCATAATGAGCTGCCGAACCTCTCCGATCGTGAGGCACGGCTTCCTAGAGTGAATGATTCTGTGACAGCTCGCGCATACCATTGCCATCTCCTCAACCCTGGTGACGCTGTCCGGCTGAAGCTCTTCGATCGGCACCTTGTGGTGGGCCTCTATGCAGTGCTCCCCATCAATTCCGTATAAATCAATTGGGATCAGTCCGCAGGCGTCGCAGAGGAGTCGTCCCCCACTCTTGTCTTTGTAGTATTTCTTTACACGCTGTACGAATTTTCTGTCCCTTTCCTTATATGCGTGGATACGGACTAGCAGACGGCCTTCCTTGCCGACGATCTCAAATTCGATATCCGTCTCAGGCTGTGCATCTGTCTCCTTAAGTTTCAACGCAGAGCTGGCGTTCGTCATCCCGAAAATATCAGCCTGAAGCTGGATAATACGATTGGCTTTCTTTCTGATTTCAATAGAGTTGACACCCTTCATGATCTCTTCGCCATGAGCAGCAATGGCATCCGCGAGGTTGGGGTGTGAATCTCTGATCTCTTCAATGTTGGCAAGGTCCCTTGCTATTGCTGAGAGGCGGTCCTGTAGGTCAATTTGGAAGTTAGAATGAAGGATTGACACCCTTAATGGCGCAATCGTCGCGATAATGCCGTCGTCTTCAATTATGTCAAAATCCATCGAATTCATTACGAATAACTTGTTCTCAAGAGGAAACGACACAGTATGGGAAACATCTTCGCGAGCTGGTTCAGGTAGTCTCGCCACCGCCATCACGAGCTGCGGAAGGTGGAACTTCTTGCGATTGTTCTTATCAAACTTTCTGAGCCGCGGCTTTCCTTGTGCCCGCAAACCAATCACCTCGGCAGGTATCGTAAGCTCGAGTGGCTCAAATAATACGACAATAGTTCTGTCTTCCAGCGTGTCAGCGGGTAAGTATTCGAATTCCCCGCGTCCTCCGGATGGTCGCCACCGGACGGTGCAAGTGGTCATGAATTAAGCCTTCGTTGGCGTCGAATTTGGTAAATAGATTCTTAACAGATAATTGATACACATTCACAATTCTAATCTTGACAGAATAGCGTTATGTTGTATGAGTATAGAAATGTTCGCGAAATGTTTCAAGAGGAGGCAGTAAGCTGTCTTACACAGTTGCCTCATTTTTCTCCGGCATCGGTGGGCTTGACCTTGGTCTTGAGCGAGCGGGGCTCAAGCTTTTTTTCCACTGTGAAATCAAACCGTTCTGTCGAGACATACTTCAGCAACATTGGCCAGGACTGCCTCTCGAAGAAGATATAAGGAAGTTAGATGACTCATCAATCCCTCAAACTGACGTTTGGGCAGCAGGATTTCCGTGCCAAGACCTCTCGCTTGCGCGAATGGGGCCGCGATCTGGGCTTCGGGGAAACCAGTCTGGCCTCTTTCACGAGTTTATGCGCCTCGTTCGAGGACGCTCTCCAAGAGCCATTATCCTCGAAAACGTGCACGGCCTTCTCTCTAGCCATGGAGGAAGAGACTTTGCCATCGTACTCAAGGCGCTGGACGAACTCGGGTATGGCGTGGCGTGGCGTGTGCTTAACAGCAAAGACTTCGGAGTCCCCCAACAACGCCGTCGAGTCTACATTGTTGCCATGCATCGAGACCGGGAAGGTCCCGGACAAATACTTTTTGAGCCCCAATGCAGCGACTGGAATAATAAGGAGGGTAGACAAAATGAAAAGAAACCTCCCTCCCTCTTTCAGACAATCATTGGAAATTCTCGCAAAGGACCGCTCGTAAAGAGCATTGCTCACTGCATTTACGCAGAGTCCGCACGGCACACCGGTACGGATTGGTCCCGAAATTACGTGTGGTACCCGGATGGACGTGTGCGCAGATTCACCCCGAACGAGGTGGAACGGGTCCAAGGGTTTCCGGAAGACTGGACGCTTCCACACCATTTCGGTGAAAAACAAGCGGATCGGATCGATAGCCTGCGCTATCATGCAATCGGAAATGCGGTGACTCCACCGGTGGCTGATTGGGTGGGACACAGGCTTATTTCAGTGATGAAAGCCCAAGACAAGGAAGTTTTGCGGTCTTCGGCTATGATTGCAGCAGAATGATCCGACCGCTCTGAGGGCCGAGCGGCCGTCTCGTTCTCGATGAACTAATGGATCATCTGACCCCAGCGCGCCGCAGCAAAAACATGGCGGCAATCAAGGGGCGTGACACACACCCCGAGATGATTGTGCGCCGCTTAGTCCACGGCCTCGGCTACAGATACCGTCTCCATCGGCGTGATCTACCTGGGAAGCCTGATCTCATATTTACGAGCCTTCAGGCGGTTATCTTCATTCACGGCTGCTTCTGGCATCAACACGACTCATCTGGCTGCAAGGCAAGGCCCCCGAAGTCTAATTCTGAGTATTGGCTCCCGAAGCTCCAGAAGAACGTGGAACGAGATCAACGTAATCTTGATAAATTGAAAATGCTGGGGTGGCGTATACTCGTGATTTGGGAATGCGAAACACGGGATACAGAGGAGCTAAAAGAGAAGGTTATCTCGTTCCTCTCCTAGCTGACCCGCCTCTTCGCAGAGAGCGGTTTCTTGGTTAGGCTCTTGTTAATGCCTTCAAGCATCAAGAAATTCGCAATCATGCGGCTGTCCAATCCTGGGCGCCGAGTTAAAACGTTCCGCCGTTCCAGCCCCACATGTTGCGGGGGGCGTTTGAGAACTCGATGTAGACGCGCTCGCGGGGCGTTCCGGCGGCGCGCTCCATCATGGCCGATAGCGCTTCGGACAGTTGCGGGGCGCGGTCCTCGGGCAGGCCGATGCTCTTTAACTCCAAATAGGCCAGCGGCGCCGGGGAGCCGCCGAACAACATCTTGGTATCGTCCTCCAGCGCCACCATGACGTACTTCTCAGGCTTGCCGAGAGTCTCGGCCACCGTCTTGGAGGCTTCGGCGACAAGGGCGTCGGCGGCGTCCGGCTCGATGCTTTGGTTGGTCTGGATCATGAGAAAAGGCATGGCGGGCTCCCTGTAAAAACGCGGCGGTTCCATATATCATACACTTCATGACCAAACGCGAACAAAACTCCGGGCCCTGGGACAAGCCGCCCCGCCGCCCGGGCGGCGTCGTTGTGTGGCTGGTCATCGCCGGTTTGGTGGGGGCGTTGGTGGTGTTTTTGATGTCCCTCCATCCCGAGGCCATGGACGCCGAGGATAAGCGGATCGCTCTGGTTCGCCGCTTGGGGATGCTGGCGATCATTTGCGCCAGTCTGGTCATGCACAGGCGGCTAAAGCCCGGGAGCGCGCTCAAGAATTTGGCGGTGTGGGCGGCTATCGCCGCCGTCTTGCTGCTGGGCTACAACCTGCGCGGCGAAGCTTCGGCTCTTTGGCGGCGGGCCGCGGCGGACCTAATGCCCCACAGGGGCGTGGCCGAGGGCGGCGCCGTCACATTCCGGGCGCGGATGAACGGCCATTTCGTCGTTGAGGCCGAGGTCGACGGCGCCTTGGTTCGATTCCTGGTGGACACCGGGGCCAGCGATGTGGTTTTAAGTCCCGGCGACGCCGAGCGCCTGGGCTTTGATTTAAAGGCGCTGTCCTATTCCCGCGCCTATCAAACCGCCAACGGCCCCGGCTTCGGCGCGCCGGTGCGGCTGGGGCGGGTCGCCATCGGACCGGTGGTCTTGCTGGACGTGCGCGCCTCGGTCAACGGCGCGCCCATGCAAAACTCCCTGCTCGGCATGAGTTTCCTGGGCCGCCTGTCCGGCTATGAAGTCTCCGGCGGCAAGCTCACCCTCAGGCGATAATTTCCCGGCAAGTAGGCATTTTTTTCCCCTTGGCCGGTTCTTGCCGGGGGGGGCTTTTGTTTAAGCGTTTGATTCCATTGAAAAACAGGAAGTGGCATAGAGATTGCCTTTAATTGAGGCGAACTTTTAAAGGCCGCTTGAACGCGGTATTTCAGGAATTGGGTCCGGGACGTAAAAAATGAAGCCGCAAAAAATTGAGCAATGCCCAAGCCCATTGGGTCTCGCCAGCCAAACCCAGCTTGTCTCCTGCCTTTTGCTGATGGCGGACTTTCTCCAATCGCCGGCGCCTCGGACGGGGGGCGAGGAAAAGTCCGAGCATTCTGAAATCTTAAAGCGCGCCCTCAACGCCGCCTATGAAGCTGAAAACCGCTTGGCCGAGCAACAGCGGCGCATTTCCCAATTGGAGAAAGTCTCGGTGACCGACGAGTTGACGGGGGTTTTGAACCGACGCGGATTTGTGACTCAGATGAAAGGCGCCTTGGCCGCGGCGTCGCGCTACAAGGAGCAAGGGGTGCTGGTTTACGTCGACCTGGATGATTTCAAGCCTGTTAACGACACCTATGGACACGCCGCCGGCGACGAAGTGCTCAGGCGCGTTGCCCGTGTTTTGCAGGGAAATGTGCGCAACAGCGACTATGTGGGGCGCATGGGCGGCGACGAATTCGCCGTTCTTTTGACGCGCTCTTCGTGG
>CAJXGZ010000199.1 GCA_913053795.1 uncultured Rhodospirillales bacterium
CCCCGCGATTCAAGCGGTCAATCAATAATTCTCGACCACGCGGCGTCAAACGGGCATTCTTATGGATGTTCATTCGGTCCTTCTCCGTGAGCTTCTGTTTTTGCAAACTTCAACTTCTCAGACTTGGATCGAATGAACAACCTACTGAGACATCACACCTAGAGCGCTAATAATAAAAGCCCACCCTTCCCTCGTCCATATCTCTATGGGAAACTGGCTTATGGAAAAGTTGACCTTCGGCCTGATCGCCGACGCCTGGGCGCGCGAAACGGAAAATGACGGCCGCGGCCGCGGCGATGTTTTGCATCGCATGTTGCAGGGAATGTGGATGGGCGAATTTGAATCCGGCGGCAAGAGCCTGCTTTCCATTGTCGTGCCGGGCTGCGCCCTGGAGCCCGGCGTCGCCGTCGACGGCTCAGGGAACATTTCCGGCCTTGAAGACGCCGGCGCCATAACGCGAAGAGGGCTGCTGCGGGTGCTGGAGTTGAAAGGCATCCTGCCGCGCCTGCCCCCTTCAGTGTCACAGCCCCCGGCCGCGTCACAATCCGCGGGGATCGACGGCGAGAAGACCTTCGCCGCGCTGGCGGCCATGCCGGCGTCCCAATTCGGCCAACTGGTGAGCAACGCCTACCTGGAAGCCCTGATCGTCTCGCGCGACGACTTCGGCGCCTGGTGCGACGGACAGGGCTTTGAGCGCCCGGCCTTCTGGTTCTCAGATAAGGCCGGGGCGTAAGCCGCCATGGCCTTCGATCCCTCCAGGATTTTCACTTCATCGTCGGGAAAGGTGGCGGCCATCCTGTCCATCGCCGCCGTTCTCGGCGTTCTCGCCGCCTTCGCCGTCCGCATCTTCGGCTACCAAAAAAAATTCCCAAACGCGCGCCCCGGCCCGCCGCTTATGGGGAGCAAGAACGGCGCCCAGGCGGATGAAAAGCCAAATGAAGAGCCAAATGAAGGCGAATAATATTTCATTTTTTCATTGATTCCCATGAACGCGGTGGGCATATGAATCTTATGCGGCAAACCCTTGAATTTCGCCCATTTTCCGGGCGAAAAAAATTTTTGCGCGTAACTAAATTTTAAGGGTTTCCCATAAAAATGAGAGACGTCAGGCATGCGGGTCCTGGGAAACCTGCATATTAACGCCGCTGGAGCGACGTTCCTGACGCCTCTCTGGAGCCGGCCAGGCCCCATGCATAAAAAAGCGGCTCCCACCGCCACCCGTCACCGGAAACGTACCCTGGGCAGAGATTCGCCTCCGGGGCGTTGTGGCTACGGCCCACAAATGGAAAACCTCGTCACCGGGGCCTCCTCATCACGCGAGCCGCTAAAAGCGAAAAACCAAAATCTAAGGAACGGCCCTACGGACAACCGGAAAAACCGGCCCGCCAGCCCGCCCCCACGGATACGAGCGGTCTCCACAGGGGAGGAAACGACCGATCCGCAAAGAAACGCCTCAAAAGAGGCGCGGCTCCCCGCCCGGCGACCGTTCAGCTTCCCTGGAACAGAGCCCAAGTCATGCGTACCGATCACCTACCCTGAATTTAGACGGCGCAAGCGACGCCTTCCCCCAAGGGTGACGACCTCCTAAGGCGCACGATAACACCCAAAAGGGGATCACCGCATAGCGCTGAGAATTCGCCACGTGGACGCTTTCGTATGCGTTTATCATGCTGAATATATGAATAGTAACTTTCAACAAGAAAAACGGCGCTATATTTACTTTTCTGTGTATAAATTATCTATATTTACACATTTGGCCCACAACTTATCCACACAATCATTCACAGATTTTTGTAATATATAAGTAAATCAATAACTTACAAAACTCACCCGCCATGACGCCTCGGGCTGTCCAGTTTAAGAGCCCATCCAAATAACGCCACTTGATTAGCGACGGCGGCCCTTGGGAATCAGCTTGCGGATATAGACGGCGACGGCGGCGTTAAGGACGGCAATCGTCAGAAAAACATCGGAGACCGAAAAATCCCGGGCCAGCATGATGGCGGTGGCGACGGCGGCCGTCACCATGAACAAGGCGTTGAGGATATTGTTGGCGGCGATGTTGCGCGAACGGTGGCTGGCCTCGCTTCGGTTCTGAAGGATGGCGTAGAGGGGCACCGTGTAAACGCCGCCGCAAACGGCGATCAGGGCCAAGTCCGCCACAATCCGCCAATTGACGGCCCAATTAACCGGGTGGGCCAAGAACTCAACAGCGCCGATCAACGCCGGTGAAGGCGTAACTCCGCCGCCGGCGAAATACAGGTCGACCGTGAACAGAGTCATGCCGAGAGCGCCCAAGGGAACGTGCTTGGCCGAGATTTCGCCCTTGAGCATCTTGTTGCAGAGAACCGAGCCGACGCCGATGCCCACCGCGAACACGGTAAGGAAAAGGGTCACCACTTGCTCATTGGCGCCCAATTCGATCTTGGCGAAGTTGGGAAACTGGGTGAGGAAGGTGGCGCCCACCAGCCAGAACCAGGATATGCCCAGGATGGACGGGAACACCTCGCGCAGGGACGCGGCGTGGCGGACGATGCGCCAAGTCTCGGAGAAAATGTTGGGATTGATCCTTAAGCCCGCCGCCGCCGCCTTGGCCCGCGGTATGAAATAACTGGCGCCAAAACCCAAAACCGCCAGCATCAGCAGGATCGCCGAGATAATGGCGGCGCCGTTGTCCATGAGGATCGCCAAGCCGCCGACGATGGTTCCGAGCAGAATGGCGAGGAAGGTTCCGGCCTCGATCATGGCGTTGCCGGCGAGCAGCTCGTTCTCGCGCAAATGGTCGGGCAGGATGCCGTACTTGAGGGGTCCGAAGAACGCCGATTGGGTTCCCATCAGAAACAAGACGGCGAGCAGGTAATAGGCGTTCTCAAGGAACAGTCCGGCCGTCGCCATGGCCATGAAAACAATCTCGAAAAACTTGATGATGCGGATCAGGCGGGATTTTTCGAACTTGTCGGCCAATTGTCCGGCCAACGCCGAAAACAGGAAAAACGGAAGAATGAAAATCCCTCCCGCCGCCGTCACCAGAAGCTGACCGCTCATGGCCGCCTCCTCGGCGATCCTGTAGAGGATCAGCATGATCAGCGCGTTCTTGAAGACATTGTCGTTGGCGGCGCCCAGGAACTGGGTTGTGAACAACGGCAAAAAGCGGCGGCTCCGCAAGAGGTTCAACGGGCTTTGGGTCATGATCTTTGTCCAGCCCTTATATTAAAGTCCCCCTATTCGTCGTAGGAAACCAGGGCGTCGAAGGGAATGTTCAGTTTGGAGCGGCCATTGAGGAAGGTTAGCTCGATGATGCAGGCGGCGCCGGCCACCTCGGCCCCGGCCTTTTTGAACAGCTCGCAAGAGGCGGCCATGGTGCCGCCGGTGGCCAGCAGATCGTCCACAATCACCACGCGCTGCCCCTTCCGCACCGCGTCTTCCTGGATTTCGATGGTGTCCGAGCCGTATTCCAGGTCGTACTCATAAGGGATGACCGGTCCCGGCAGCTTGCCTTTTTTGCGGACCATGACGAAACCGCAGCCCAGCTTCAGGGCCAGCGGCGCCGCCACCAGGAAACCGCGGGATTCGATGCCCGCCAGGATGTCCGGCTGGCGGCGGCGGACCGATTTCGCCATACGCCCCATGGCCACCTGCCACGCGTCTTCGTGGGCCAGCAGGGTGGAGATGTCGTAAAACAGAATTCCCGGCTTGGGAAAATCGGGAATGGAGCGGATATGATCTTTAATGTCCATTAAGCCACCTTATACCAAGGATCAATGATACTTGCGGCGCATCCTATCGCGTCCCCGGCGCAAAAAGAAATATTGCAATTCATTTATTGCGTCAGGAACGCCATAGGAAGCGGATGACCATCCAGCCGGCGGCGGCGCCCGCCGTTTTTTTAGCCAATCATTTGCCGCCAATCATATGTTGCCAATCATATGTTGCCAATCATATGTTGTATGACGCGCTTCTTCAGGTATAAGCTGGAATTTGTGGAATTTCACTCTGTCTCCGCGCCCTTTACCTGTTTTTTTTGCTCTGGGAGGTAGCCCCAAACCACATGAAAAAACTGACCGGAACCATGCTGGCCTTGACGTTGGCGGCGGGCGCTTTTTTCGCCGGCGCACCGGACGCCCAAGCCCGACAAAAGTTCATCACCATCGGCACCGGCGGCGTCACCGGGGTTTATTTCCCCACCGGCGGCGCCATCTGCCGCCTGGTCAATAAGGGCCGCAAGAAGCACGGCGTGCGCTGCACGGTGGAGAGCACCGGCGGCTCGGTGTACAACATCAACACCATCCGCGCCGGCGAGATGGACATGGGCGTGGCTCAGTCGGACTGGCAGTTCCACTCCTATAACGGCACTTCCAAATTCAAGGACAAGGGGCCGTTCAAGGAGTTGAGGGCGGTCTTTTCGCTCCATCCGGAACCCTTCACCGTGGTCGCCCGCAAGGATTCCGGCATAAAGAACTTCATGGATCTGAAGGGCAAGAAGGTCAATATCGGCAACCCCGGCTCGGGGCAGCGCGGCACCATGAAGGTGGTTATGGAAACGATCGCGGCCTGGGCGATAGCTACCGGACCGCCCCAGATGATGAGCGTGAAGGGCAGTGTGGCGCCGAGCAGCACGA
>CAJXGZ010000200.1 GCA_913053795.1 uncultured Rhodospirillales bacterium
TTCATGGAGTCTCTCAACCTGTCCATCGCCGGAGAGTTTCTGGTGATGGCCGCGACACTCATCCACATCAAATCAAGAATGTTGCTCCCTGTACTGCCCGCAGAAGAAGAGGAAGAAGATCCTCGCAGTGATCTAGTGATTCGTCTGCTGGAGCTTCAGCACTACCAGGAAGCCGCAGAACAACTGGAAGACAGAGAGTCGATTTGGCGCGATATTTATGGTCGCGGCCCGGTCGCAACACCCACGCTCCTGCCTGAGGAAGTGCCAATTGCCGATTTAGGGCTTTACGACTTACTGAAGGCCTTGAACGATTTGCTCGCTCGACGTCCCGATGCAGCAGTGATGCAGATCACAGCAGAAGTGTTGACCGTAAAAGAAAAGATACAGTTTATTTTAGACCGGATTGAAACCGTCGAAAGCCTGACAGATGTCCTTTACCCTCGCCATTGTGGGCCGCCCGAATGTGGGCAAATCCACCCTGTTCAACGCCCTCACCCAGACCGCTCAGGCCGAGGCGTCCAACTTCCCCTTTTGCACCATAGAGCCCAACCAGGGCCGGGTTTCCGTGCCTGACGAACGCCTCGATCATATCGCCGCCATCGTCAAGCCGGAAAAAACGGTTCCCACCACGCTCGAGTTCGTGGACATCGCCGGCCTGGTCAAGGGCGCAAGCCTGGGCGAGGGCCTCGGCAACCAGTTCCTCGCCAACATCCGCGAGGTGGACGCCGTGGTCCATGTGCTCAGATGTTTCGAGGACGACGAAATCGCCCACGTGGAAGGCGCGGTGGACCCCTTGCGCGACGCCGAGACGGTGGAGACCGAACTGATGCTGGCCGACCTGGACAGCCTGGAGAAGCGCGTCGATCCCCTGACCAAAAAGAGTCGCGGCGGCGACAAGACGGCGATCCAGACCCTGGCCCTGGTGGAGCGCGCCCTGGCGGCTTTGCGCGACGGCCGCCCGGCCCGCGCGCTGGACATCGCCGGGGATGAGAGGAAGCTTTTCAAAGGTCTGCGGCTTCTGACCGCCAAACCCGTTCTTTATGTCTGCAACGTCGCCGAGGAGGCGGCGCACGAAGGCGACAGTGTGTCCAATCAGGTGGCCGCGCGCGCCGCAATAGAAGGTTCCGGCTGCGTCGTTATCTCGGCCAAGATCGAAGAAGAGGTGGCGCAACTGACCGATAAAGGCGAACGCGCCGAATTCCTGGAGGCGCTGGGCCTGGCGGAGACCGGCCTCGCCCGCGTCATCCGCTCCGGCTACGAGCTGCTGGGCCTCATCACCTTTTTCACCGCCGGACCCAAGGAGGCCCACGCCTGGACCGTGGCCGGCGGGACCAAGGCCCCCCAGGCGGCGGGCGTCATCCACCGCGACTTCGAACGCGGCTTCATCCGCGCCGAAACCATCCCATACGACGACTTCATCGGCTGCGGCGGCGAACTGGGCGCCAAGGACGCCGGCAAAATGCGCCAGGAAGGCCGCGACTACATGGTCCAGGACGGCGACGTCATGCTGTTCAGGTTTAATGTGTGAGGGCGGCGGCGGGGGGGGGAGCGCTACCTTCGCTCCGGGTATAAGCGCTGTCCGGCCTGCTGTTTGGCTTGTATCTCACTCACCGTTCTGTCCATGCTGACGAAGCGGGCGGGCGGCGCGGGATGGGACGCGGCGCTATTGGTTCTGATGTTTTGTGGGGCGCGAATCGCCATGCGCCGCCAGAAATAAGGCGCATTGATAACGGGGTATCCGGCCCGGGCCATCAAATAAAGGCCCACATAGTCGGCTTCGGACTCGAAACCCTGGCTATAGGCTCTGCTCCCCGCCTCTGCGCCCGCGCCCCCTGTATTAATCCCGATAACGGCAAGAAAAAAATCGGCGGTGGTGCCCAACGCTATATTGCCTTTTGTCTTACTGATATGCCCCATCAGATTATGGGCGATTTCGTGCCCGACGACGGTGGCCATTTCAATCTCGTCGTTAATAAACCGCATCATGCCCTCGGAGATAACAATGTTATTTCCGTCGGCGGCGGCGTTTACCGTATCGCCCATCTCGATGTCGTAGCCAAAGTCGCATATTTTCTCGGGCCGGAATGAAAGTCTGTAATTGGCGCTGTTCCTCGACATAACGGCCTGATAAGGCTGATTTCCCCGCGCCAAGTCTTGAAATTTTTGCAAGGTTTCCTCCGTTGCGTCTTTGCCGTAGGGAACGTTCCAGCCGTTGATGGAAATCAGCGTGTCCGCTTTTCTCACCCCGGCCTTAAAGGCCCCCGAACCCTCGGCGACAGCGAGAACCTTGAGGGCCTTGCCGATGCCAAACCGGCTGTAGGCGACCTTGCGGAAATCGCCGCCGAATTCGTAGCCGTTGATAAAGGACATGCCGACGCCCGCCGCGGTCCGGCGTCCGCAGAGGTCCGCGTTCGCCCAGAGTATCCTGTAAGCGGTTTGGTGTAATTTCGTCTTGTTGACGATATATTGGGAGATCGCCATTTCACGCTGTTTGTCGGCCTCGATTCCGATCATGCTTTTGCCGCCCCCGGGAACCCTGGTCACCGGCGCGCAGGCGCCGAGGAACGCAATGACGAGCAATAAAAACGTTAGAGGAAAAACAGCCCCGGGGAACCGGGGGCGATGTAAAGGGGTTCTTTTTCGCATGCCCATGGATTTGCCCAAAAAAATACACACAAAAGGCATCGCAGACATAATCATAACAAAATTTTTGAGAGCAACAAGCGTTAGCTGCGCCGCTGTTTGGCAAATTCAATTGTATTGCGGCGAACCCTCCCATGAGTTGCGGGGCGTGATAGGGGGGAGGGGAAAAAGCGCCGCCGCGCTCTGCTTCTTTAAACGAGGCCAAAGCCCTCGCGCTCCACAATAGGAAAGCGGACATCACGGCGCAAAGAAATTGAAAATTTAATCCTTGTCATGCCTATCCTGAGCGCCATGAAAGACGCCGTGAATAATTATCTCGGTATCGGATAGGCCATATACGACGATGTAGGGGAGGCTGCTCACCACGAGCTCGTAGGTGTCCGGAACAACGCCCAAGCGGCCACTTTCAGGAAAGAGTGGCAGTTGTCGTTCAACAGCGCGCACAATCCGCGCGATGACGCTTTTGGCGATGTTGCGGTTAGAGCGATCGGCTATAAAGTTAAATATGTTTTCGAGGTCATCAGCGGCATGGCGGGTGTAGACAACCTTCATGCCATAAGGCGGCTAAAGAAGGCATCCGTTTCGGCATCGGTCAGAACATCGAGGGGGAGCCGCCAAGCGCGCTTCAAGTTTCGCGACCTGCTCTGGTGTGAGGCGATAGGTTGAGGCGCGCGATGCGTAGGCATGCAAGCCCTCGGCCGCCGCGTCTTGGTCTTCCTCGGGGAGACTTCGGAGCTCCATTATCGCTTTGTCTAGCTTGTTCATCATTTTCAAATAGTACCATACAATTCCAGCCGCGAAAAGGCGCGGCGCATTCAGATGAGGACGTTGAAGACATGGGGGACTTTGATTAAAGGGGGAGGGGAGAGTAACCATAGAATTATATGGACGGAAACATTGGCATCTCAAAGAGATAGGCCAGAACAATACTCATATTCATGTACCCAAAGTCCTCTATGTTTAAATTGTTGTAGTTAATTGCAAATATTGACATAATTCAATGTGTGTTGCATTGTACATAATGTATCTTATATTAATAATAATCTATCAATTTCTTGCCAATTATGCAATTTTTCACTTCTACCGTAAATATTCATAGTTCATAAGATTACGGCATGACTTCACGTGGTCGAACGGGGTCATGACAAAAAATGTAATCTCTTATGTCAATTAATCATTTGCGACGTTATCGAAAGCGTGGCGCGCTCAACCGCTACAAGGGCGTTAGGGTTGAGGCTTGTAGATTGCTTTGCCTATCAACTGCGAGGCTGAATAGCCAGAACGATTTTCAGAAGGGGATGGCCCTCCTCCGCACCTGGGCCGATGACTCTTGGGCAAGGACCAACGTCCATTTCCTACTCGGCTTCAATGCGCGACTCGATGGGAACTTCCCGCAAGCTGAAGAGCATTTCAGAGAAGCATACAAGGAGTCACCAGGAAATTTCCAGGCCTTGCGGGAACTCGCGGCGACGGTGGGCGGGCGGCAATCCTCAGAAAGGGGAGCCCCGCTACAAACTCCCGCCTCGGTTCAGAAAAACACTGATCCTCTACAATCTCCACCGCGTTGTCGACGCCAAGCGCTTGGTCATCGTCGAGGGCTATTGGTCGGTCTTCCGGCTTCATGCGCTCGGCGTGCCCACTGTCGCGCTCATGGGGCGGACGCTTTCGGCGGTGCAGGAGAACCTCTTGGTCTCCTCGGGCGCACGATTGCTGACGCTTCTTCTTGACGGGGATAATCCGGGCCGTGAGGCAACCGCCCAACTCCTGCCAAGGCTGTCCCGAAATTTCTTTGTCCACGCCCCAACGCTTCCAGAGGGAGCGGAGCCTGATACGGTGAGCGAGGGAATTCTGATGACTGCTCTTTCTGTATGACAATAAAAGCCCTGCCGAAAAATGGCGGGGCTTTTTTCTTGTTCATTTATTTCCTCGCGTCGGTGCCGACATAGTGCCGACATGAGAAAA